>JAUYSF010000467.1 GCA_030696435.1 Desulfoprunum sp.
GATCAGGACCCAGCCCATGAGCTTGCGTACCCAGAGCATCCAGCCACCGGAACGGGGCAGCCGGGTTTATCTGACCGGAAAAGAGGGCGAGGACAAAAAGTGGCAGGCCGAGTAAGATTTGGCTGCGGACTCATGTCAGTCCGGCTCAGTAGAAGACAATGTCACGCGATTTGTCCGGCCCAAGAAAGTTTCCCAAGGCATCCGCCTTGCGCCATCTCGACCACCAGGTCATCCCAGGGAGTGACCTTCTCTCTGCAGTTTTGACAGGAGAAACCGGGCACCTCGCTGCGAAAGTCCCAGATCCCTGGCCAGCCGGTCGGCATCGACCGGGCCGTTTCGGTCGACATACTGCACGACCTCCTCCTCCAATTCTTCCAGCCAGTCCTCAAAGAGCACCAGCAGTTCGGGATCGGTGATTGCCATCAACTGTTTTGACTGAGCTACCTTAGCCACCAAGCTCTGGCACATCTGCGTCGGGTCGACACCTTCGCCCATGCATTCGGCCAGTCAGAGATGCACCATGCTGGAAATCTTGTCCGTGCCGCTCTCGCCGATCAGCTCCATGATAAACCGAGCACGTCCTTCCTCGCCAAGCAGGGGCAGGAGCTGTTTCAGCGCAGCTGCCGTCTGGGCTGCCGCTTCCTGCGGATCCAGCTTATTGATTATTTTTGAGATGTCGTTCATGAGAAGCTTTTTACCTCCACTGATACACAGGAGGATGCGCAGCCGGTTTTCATCGGCCAGATCGTGGTGCGCGCCGATTCGCCATAAGCTTGTATATCTCGAAGCCGGTGATGCTGAGCATCCCGCCGACGGCGCACAGGCTTATTTCAAGCCCATCAACCTGTTCGAAGAGAAATACATCTCTGAGGAAGGGGACGTTCAACACCAGGCCTAGAAAAAGGATGGCCCCGCCCACCACCCATTTTACGGTCACGTTGGGGGTAGCGAGGATCTGGAAAATATTCCTGGTCCAGGAACGGTTGGACAATATCACGGCGATGTTCGAGGAGATAAGGGTAATAAAGGAGAAGGCTCTGACCTCTTTTTCGGCATATCCCAGGTACAGACCGACACCATATATAGCCAGGACAATGACCAGAACACTCACCCCTTGCAGGCAGCTGAGGAAAATCTTGCGGCCGCCGAAAAAAGGCTCGTCAATCCTGGCCGGCGGTCTGGACATCACGTTCGCCTCTGCCTTTTCAGCCTCAAAGATAATGGAACAGGCCGGATCGATGATCAATTCCATGAAGACGATATGGACAGGCCAGAGGATGAGCGGCAGATCGGCAAAGAAAATCGGGATAAGAGAGAGACCGGCGATCGGTACATGGATCGCAAATATATAGCCCAAGGCCTTCTGGAGGTTGTCAAAAATCCGCCGCCCCATCCGTATCGCCCCGACGATCGAGGCAAAGTTATCATCGAGAAGCACCAGGGAGGAGGCCTCCCGTGCGACATCGGTGCCCTTTTCCCCCATGGCAATACCGATATGTGCCGCCTTCAACGCCGGGGCATCATTGACCCCATCACCGGTCATAGCCACAATTTCATTGTTCTTCTTGAGGGCGTTGACAATTTTCAGTTTCTGCTCCGGCACCACCCTGGCAAAGACATTGACAGTTTTTATTCTCTCACACAGCTCAGCTTCAGGCATCGTCTGCAATTCCTGGCCGGTGATACAGGCGTCATGGTTGTGCAGGCCGATTTCCCCGGCAATATTCATCGCCGTCACGGGATAATCACCGGTTATCATGATAACCCGGATGCCAGCACGATAACATTCCTGCACCGCCTCCGGGACATTCTCCCGAATAGGGTCCGATAGGCCGATCAGGCCGACAAATTCAAAATCGAAATCATGCTGGACATCCGGCAGGTTTGATGTATTAACGCACGCCCTGCCAACGCCTAGGACCCGCAAGCCCTTAGCAGCTAGATACTCGACAGAGCCTGCCAATTCATGCTGCGTCCCTCCATCCAGATGACACAGGTCAAAGATAGCCTCGGGAGCACCCTTGACGGCAATGGTTTTTTCCTCGCTCCCGGCCTGTTTAAATACCCTCGACATGGCCAGCAGATCCTTGGACAGCGGGTATTCCTTCAACATCTCCCAGTCGGTATGGATATGCTCAGTGTCACGCAGATAGAGATCACTCATCTGCAGAATGGCTTTCTCCATGGGATCAAAGGGATTGGTCTGGCTCGACAGCATGCCGTATTCGATAATCTCATGGAATTCTTCCGGGAAATTGCGGCGATCAGCCAGGCAGAAAAAATCCGAGCCGTTAGAGAGCCAGGCCACGGTCATCTTGTTCTGGGTCAGGGTGCCGGTTTTATCAGAGCATAAGACCGTGGCGGAACCAAGTGTTTCAATGGCCGCAGGTTTTCGGGTCAGGACATTCTGCTTTGACATGCGCCAGGCCCCGAGTGCTAAAAAAATGGTGAGCACAACCGGAAATTCCTCGGGCAGCATGGCCATGGCCAGGGTAATACCAGCAAGAAAACCCTTCAGCAGATCACCCCTGGAAAGGGTATAGACCACAATCACCAGCAGGCAGAGGGCGATACCGATGATCGCCAGTTTTTTTACCAGCCTTCCCATCTCGCGTTTGAGTTTAGTCTCCTCCTCAGTCACTGACTCAAGGGCCTTGCCGATTTTACCGATCTCGGTATTCATGCCGATGGCCGTAACCCTGGCCAGGCCATTACCCTGCACAATCAGCGAACCGGAATAGACAAAAGGCAGATCGTCACCGCCCGGATGGACCTTTTCCTCCAACCCATCCCATTCGCCCTTGCGCACCGGCACCGGTTCACCGGTGAGCAGGGATTCATCGGCCAGGAGATTGACGGATGTCAAAACGGTGGCATCGGCGGGCACCCTGTCGCCCTCCTGCAGAATAATGATATCGTCGGTTACTACCTCGCGGCCGGCGATTCTTCGTTCACTGCCATCACGGATAACCAGAGCCCGGGGGCTGGCGAGATCCTTCAAGGCATCCAAGGCCTTCTCGGTCTTTTTTTCCTGATACAGCTCAATCCCCATGATCACAAAGACAAAGCCCAGCAGCATCAGACCTTCATGCACATCTCCGAGAACCAGATACAGTGTCCCGCAGGCCACCAGCAGCAGAAACATGGGTTCCTTGACCACCCCCAGGGCAATTACCAGAATATTTTTCGGCTTTGAGGAGGGCAGTTCATTGTAGCCCTCCTTGCGTATCTTCTCTTCGGCCTGAGACTCGCTCAGGCCCAGAGACATGTTCGGATGTTTGTCGATTGTCATGGCAGGTTTTACTAATATTGGAGTGGGCAAGGGACAGTCTGAAAAAACAAAGGGTTATGGGGAAGATGAGAAACGCCGGAAGTATGCAATCTCCAGTATAAGGCTGAAAACAGGGGCCAGTCCATAGAATATTATAATGGAGCTGCGCCCCAGGTAATTTCAGTTGAGGATCAGCCCTTCCCGTCGCCAAAGGTCGCGGTCAGACCTTTGACCAGTTCCTCCTTTTCGGCATCTGTCAAGCGGGCGTCCGGGTGAGCGGGAAGATAAAACCAGGGCGGCATTTCACCGTCTTTGACTTCTTTTGCGGCTTTCAAACCAGCATTTCCCGTTGTACGGTTCCAATCAGACACGTTCAATTCCGCGCGCCCTTCGTTTACATCAGCCTGCACCAACCAGGATGCCGGGGCTATTTTGCTGTAGGCCGGCCATCGTGTTTCATTGGAATGACAATCCCGACAGCTCCGAAAGAACAGCTCGCGTGTTCTTGGGCTATCCCATTTGGGTTCTCCTGTAATTTCAGGATTTGTGTGGTCTTTTCCAAATGGAACGAGCTGGATGAGCAGCAGAAACACAACCGCCACACCGAGCGCTGCATACAACTTGTTGTTTTTAATCATGTAACCAATCTCCTTGTATTGAGGATAGAAAGCTGTCAGTACCGTGAATTTTCAATTGGCTGGCGTTCTCTCTATGCAGGCTTCCTTGATGCTCTGTATATTTTCGGCAACAGGCTTTTCAAGCCATACCTGAACATTCAAAAGGCTTTGCACTTTATCCCAGCAGCCAACCTTTGCCAGGGCCGGGATGTTCGGAATTTCAGACTTGAGCTTCTGAACCTGCTCCTGCACCTTGGGATCTGCGCCAAGGCTTGCGACATGTTGAACAGTCGCCACCCCTGCCCAAATGATCAGACCACCGATCAACAGAAAACCAATACACCCGATACCGAAAAAGATTTTGAGATTGCGCTTGAGTTTATCATTCGCCTTGAGCTTGCTCATTAGATCTACAACTTGGTTATTCACTCACGTCTCCATTATTCGTTTTTATTCAAATCTTCCAGAATTTTGGCATATTCCTCTGTTTGACTTCTATGTCTCTCCCCTCCTTGTTTTGGCAAGAGACATGGCTAGAGTATAGAGGCCGGACCATGAAGAATTGATGAAGAAATGCAGGGTGGAGCGAAAAAGTTTTAGATTTTCTCACTCATGGTCTTTCTGCCCCGACAGGGAAATGCCAGAGTCTCTATCCAGACATCGAAACACGAGCCGCAGTTTCCCCTTCATCATTTCTTCATTTTGAACGGGTAGAGTAGGCCTACCTGTGGCTGAAATTCTTTCGGAATCCTACGCCTTCTCATCCACGCCACGTTTCAAAACAGATGCCCCTCAATGACGATGAATATCCTCATAATAGACGATGAGCCCGATCTCCTTGAAAGACTCAAATCGGTACTCACAGGCGAGCACTACACCGTCGAGACTGCCGGGGATGGCAGGGCTGGACTGGAAAAGATCTGGAACGATACCTATGACCTGATACTCCTCGACATCATGCTGCCGGGGATGAACGGCCTCGAGGTCCTCTCCGAAATCCGGGCTGCCGGTATCCGAACTCCGGTGCTGATGCTGACGGCTAAGGGTGATATTGAAGATAAGGTGGCCAGTCTTAACCTCGGGGCCGACGACTATCTGGCCAAACCCTTTTCCCTGGCGGAGCTGCTGGCCAGGGTCCGGGCCCTTATCAGGCGCGGCAATACCGGCAGTCCGGTCATCGAGGCCGGAGATATCCATCTCAATACCGTCAGCCGCGAGGTGACGAAAGACGACGAACCCCTTATCCTTACCAGCAAGGAATTCGCCCTTCTCGAATTCCTCCTGCACAACCGGGGGCGGGCAATCTCGCGGTTTACCCTGGCCGAGCATGTCTGGGGGGATAACTTCGATCCCTTCAGCATGTCCAATTTCATCGATGTCCATATGAGCAACCTGCGCAAAAAACTCAAGACATCGGAACAGGAACCGATCATCAAGACCGTCAGGGGCTTTGGCTATCTCATTGAAAGAGAGGGAAAATGAAGGTCAGGACAAAGTTTACGCTCTGGATCTCGCTTGCGGCCCTGTCAACTGCCACGGTATTTTCTCTTTTTGTCTACCTCGAACTCGTTGCAGAGCCCATCAAACTGATAGATAGAGAACTTGCCGAGGTGGCCGGGACGGTGTTCAGCAGTATCGACTTTTCACAGGCGGGCCTAACGACGCGCACTCTTGTCCATGACGACCAGCATTTAGAAAGATACTGGCTGAAGATCCTCGACAGCAAGGGACAGATTATCTTTGCCTCACCCCTCAGCCAAAAATTCGAAATTCCGCTCCCACCCAACAGAGAGGCATTTTTTCTTAAAAAGATAATCCCTCCTTCCTCGCTGTGGATTGATCCCCAGGATGCGGGTGAAATGAAGGATATTACCGATGACACCGTCAGATTCAGGGTGAAGGTGCTGATCCGAAAGCATGCAGAGGATTCGTACACTGTTCTGATCGCCAAGCCCCTTCTCTTTCTCGACCTGGAACTGCGCGAGCTGCTCACCCGACTTATCACCGGAATCTTTGCAACAATTATCCTCATTTTTCTAATGGGTTATTTCCTGGCGGGCAAGATTCTACAACCCCTAACAACCATCAATCAAAAGATCCGAGAGATCCGCGAAAATTCCCTGAACCGGAGAATCCCTCTGGGGAGCGGCAGGGATGAACTCTATATCCTGGCCCACTCCCTCAACACCATGTTTGACCGCCTGCAGCATTCCTTTTCCAGGCAGAAGGAGTTTATCGGCAACGCCGCCCACGAACTGAAAAGTCCCTTGACCATTCTGATGCTGGGGCACGAAGAAATGCTGGGGCACGAAGAAATGCTGGCGAATAGATTGGCGGAACCCATCCGCTCCGAGCTGGAAAAACAACTCAACACCAT
>JAUYSF010000482.1 GCA_030696435.1 Desulfoprunum sp.
GCAGTACTGCGAGTTCCACTATGGGGAAGAGTATTTCGGGGTGCCGCAGTTCAACCGGAGTTGCGTCGAACGCCTCATGGCTGTCTTTGGCGGGCGACCGCGCGGCAGGGCCCTCGATATCGGCTGCGCCACCGGACGTGCGACCTTTGAGCTGGCCAGGTACTTCGATCAGGTAACCGGGCTCGATTTCTCGGCCCGCTTCATCCGCATCGGCACCCAGCTCAAAGAAGAGGGCTTCGTGCATTATACCCGTGTTGAAGAAGGCGAAATCGTCAGCTACCATGAAAAAACCCTGGTCCAGTTCGGCCTTGATGAGACGAGGGAACGGGTCGAATTTTTCCAGAGTGACGCCAGTAACCTATTGGCCCGCTACAGCGGCTACGATCTGGTGCTGGCCGCTAATCTCATCGATCGGCTCTACGATCCGGCCAAGTTCCTGCGCGGTATCCATGAGCGCCTGCAGCCCGGCGGCCTGCTCGTCCTCACCTCGCCCTATACCTGGCTTGAGGCACACACCGAGAAGGGCAGATGGCTGGGTGGTTATCGCAAGGACGGAGAACCGGTCTTCACCCTTGAGGGCCTGAAAGAGTTGTTATCACCGCACTTCAGCCTGATTGGCGAGCCCTGCGACGTACCTTTCGTCCTGCGCGAGACCCGACGCAAATTTCAGCATACCCTCTCAGAGATCACCATCTGGGAGCGGAAAAAAGCATAAAAAAGCCCGGCAGACTGTCATGCAGCCTGCCGGGCTTTTCCACTTTCCACCTTCTGAACAATTACATCCGGCGATACAACTCCATCGTCCGTTCCCGGGTCATAATACTGGCCCAGTCCGGCCCCAGGCAGTTCTCCCAGAGCGGCACCAACCCAAGCGCCGTGGTGACCATCTTCTCCATCGCGGCCTGGTCGAGATTTTTGGTCAGCCCCCGAGGAAGAGAGATACCGTGCCGGGCCATCATCTGCCGGAATTCGGCCACGCCGGCCGGATAGATCTCCTCAAGATAGTCGAAGGCAATACAGCAGCCGATACCGTGGTGGATACCGAGGACATACGACAGCCCGTAGGACAGGGCATGACAGGCCCCAACCTGGGAATAGGCGATGCTCATGCCACCGAAATAGGAGGCCATCATCAGCTTGTCGTCCCTGTCCGGATGGTCTTCAAGGAAAACCTGGCGGCAGAGATCGATCGACTTCTCGCCGTAGGACTTACTGAACTCGTTGATAAAGGTGCCTGCCAGGGATTCGACATCGTGGATGTAGCAATCCATACCGGGATAGAACCACTGGTCTTTGGGTACACCAGCCAACAGCTCGGGATCGAGCATGATCTGATCGAAGAGGGTGTAATCGGAATTGATACCGAGTTTTTTCACCGGTCCGGTGAGAATAGCGGTTCGGGAGATTTCCGCCCCGGTGCCGGCCAGGGTCGGTACCGCCACATGATAGACGGAAGGATTCTGAATCAGGTCCCAACCTTGGTAATCGGCCGATGAACCGGGATTGTTGAGCATCAGGGAAATGGCCTTGGCGATATCCAAAGCACTACCACCACCGATGCCGATGATGCCGGCAGGCGTCTGCGGCTGATAGGCCCTGACCTGGGCCACCAGTTCATCGATATAGCTGGTCTTGGGCTCGTCGTCGACATTGACCCGCAACAGCAGATCGCGACCCCGCAGTGGTACCCGGCCTTCCAGAGGCTTGCCGGTAAAGACATCGTCAATGACAAAAACCATGTAGGAATCTTCGACGGAGCGCTTGCCGTTCAGGATGTCATCGAGCTGATTGAACGAGCCGCGGCCAAAGATGATATTTGGTACTATTTTGAAATTTCTATACATTTTTACTCCAATAGGGGGTGAGGTTATACACATGATACAAGGAATCTTCGGCTGGCTGTTCCGGCCTGATCCGTTCTCTTTTGCGTAACAAATATTTGCCTAAAACTCAAGAGCCTTTTGCCGGACCAGCCATGGCTGGTTGCAGTCTATCTATTGAGTATAACGCGCTTAATCCAATATAAAGCAAGAAATATCCGGCGTTTCTTTTCGCCGGTTCCCGCATCTCCTCCTTGACATCTCCGGCCAAGGAGATAGTTTTATGAAAACAGGTTCTATCCCTTCGAAGCAACAAAGAAAAGGAATCCCGCATGAGTGTTCTCACCCAGGACAGTGTCTTTACCTCCCTCAGACAGACCGGGCCGCTTGCCACCACCGATTCAGTCGAACTCAACTCGCCCTTTTCCCGACAGGCCAGGGAATGGCTGCAAATTTTGCGGGAAAACCGTCTCAACGTCACCAAATACCGGGCTCTGCGCAGCCAGGTCTTCGAATTTCTTAATATCACCGGCTTCGATCAAATCTCCGCCCTGCTCAACACCCCGCAGCTCCGCAAAGAACGCAGTCACCGGGCCTGCACCCTGCTCGGCAACATGTTCGGGGTCCAGGGCACGGCCAGAGAGGTGGAGGCCAGGCTTCTTGAATACGCCAGGACGGCGGATGCGGTGGTCAACTCGCTCAAGGGTAAGATCATGGCGCCCTATGCCTCGCATATCGCCACCACCAACGAAATCGAGGTGACCAATGACCCGGTCAACCTCCTGCTCATCATGTTTGACGACCGCTATCACCAAAAGGCGCGATTTGAGGCCAGGCGCAAGCTCGTGCTGATGAATCTTGCCGGGAGCATCGATCAGCGTGAACGCGAGACCCAGATCGAGGATAAATTCTCGCTTTTCCTCGATTTCCTCAATGATTATGTGTGGAGTCGCAAGCAAAAGATCGGCGAACACGAGATCGTCTATCTCCTCTCCCGGCATAACAACGATGATTTCCGCTGTGTCGATGTCCAGGTCATCAGTATGGAGCAGGCCAAAGAGACCAGCCCGGAGCCCGGCTGCAAACTGACCCTGCTCAAACGCCGCCGTTTCACCGCCGGCAACAGGGAAATCCCGATCTACGTCTCGATCCGCAAGAAACCGCCCGAGGCCAAGGTCCTGAAACTGCTGCGCAAGAATGAAAAGAATCCAGCGGTGGCGGTGGATGACGAACTCGGTCTGATGGCAGTTCTCGACTCGATCTCCGATGTCAAGATGTTCCAACATCGCCTGACAAGAAGCGCCTCGAAGGCCGACTCGTTCATGGTCCTGGAAGATATCTCCGACACCCTGACCGAAGCGGCGTCCTATAAGGTGACCGCCACCGGTTCGAGCAGCAAGACCCCGATGCTGAAGTTTTTCGCCAGGCTCGGCGGTATGCGGGTAGAATTCATCATCCACACCAACCGCTCATGGCTCAATTATATGTACCAGCAGGATGTGTCACACGACGAATATGAGGTCAAACGCATCTTTGACTCAGGGGTGGCCGAACTGCTCTTTCCGGGCGACATCTTCCACCTCGACCATCAGGCCATCCGGGACGATATGATCAAGACGTTCAGGCGACAGATTGAGGGATAGGAGTCGGAAAGTGGAAAACCAGGGGGCTCCCCTCCCCCGCAAACAAACAAAGAAATACATGATACGATCAGCCCAACAGGACGAAGCACAACTTCTCACCGAAATTTCCTTTGCCGCAAAAGGATATTGGAACTATCCGGAAGAATATTACGCAATCTGGAAGAATGAACTGACAATCACGCCGGAATACATTGAGAACAACGACATTCTGGTATACGAGCACGATGGCACTGCAGTTGGTTACTATGCCATCG
>JAUYSF010000012.1 GCA_030696435.1 Desulfoprunum sp.
GAACTGCAGCTCGTTCATGATCTCGGCGTCGGGCATTGACTGACCTGGCGGCTCAACGGCCTTATAGCGCCACTGCGCCAACCGTCCGGAATTGGAGATACTTCCCTCTTTCTCCACCGAAGAGCAGCACGGCAGCATGAACACCTCGGTCTTGATGTCCTTGGGGGTCATGCCGGGACCACGCCAGAACGAACCGGTCTCGTTGTCCCAGAGGTTGACATTCACCAGCCACTTGAGCTTGGTCATGGCCTGGCGTGTTTTGTTGGAATTGGCGCCAGAGCACGCCGGATTTTGTCCCCAGGCAAAGAAACCTTCGAAATCTCCCTTGAACATCTTATCGAAGATCATTAGCCAGGAAGCGTTCTGGCCCACGTCAATCTTCGGCATCCAGGAGTAACCGAAATCATTCTCTTTGGTCGCGGCCTCGCCATAGATGGCCTTGAGATAGCTGGTGATGTACTTGTTGCGGTTGGCCCACCAGTTGACGCTTTGCGGTTCTTTGGTGATCGGAGTGTTCTTCTCGATATACGTCGCGAGGTCGACCTGAGACGCGTTTGGCGTCGGGTTGTAGCCGGGCAGGATATGGAACAACAGACCGTAGTCCGTAGAACCCTGGACATTGGCCTCGCCACGCAGGGCGTTGATGCCGCCACCGGCCATGCCCATGTTACCGAGCAGCAGCTGGATGATGGTCATGGCCCTAATATTCTGGGTACCGACGGTGTGCTGGGTCCAGCCCATGGCGTAGCAGTTGGTACCGACCCGATCAGGTTTGCCGGTTGACCCGTAGGTCTTGTAGACCTCCATCAGTTTGTCCATGGGGGTTCCGGTAATGTTCACAACCATTTCCGGAGTGTAACGGGCATAGTGCTTTTGCAGGAGCTGGAAGACACAGTTGGGATCCTGCAGGGTCGGATCCTTCAAGGCTACGCCGGTGGTCTCGTCCATCTGGAAGGACCAGGTCGCTTTGTCATATTTTTTGGTCTTGGCGTTGAAGCCGGAGAACAGCCCATCCATATCCGCCGGACCCTTATATTCCGGGTTCACCAGGAACGAGGCATTCGTATAGTTGACGACGTATTCCTTGAAATAAAGGTTGTTCTTCAGAATGTAACTAATCATTCCGCCAAGGAAGGCGATATCCGTTCCGGAACGGAGCGGGGCGTAGATATCCGCTTTGGCGGCGGTCTGCGAAAAGCGAGGGTCAACACAGATCAGTTTCGCGCCCCTTTGTTGCCGGGCACGGTTGATCCACTTCATTGAAATAGGATGGTTTGAGGCTGGATTGCCGCCCATTGCCAGGATAACATCGGCATTTTTCAGGTCGATCCAGTGGTTGGTCATTGCACCGCGTCCGAACGACTCTCCCAGAGCCGCAACAGTTGCGCTGTGTCAGATACGCGCCTGGTGTTCTATATGCACCAGGCCCCATGACCGAACAAGTTTTTGCATCAGATAGCATTCTTCGTTGTCCATGGCGGCGCTGCCCACATGGGCGATGGCGTCCGTCCGATTGACCACGAATTCCTTTTCGACCTCAATCTCGGTGCCGTCAGGCTGTTTCTCCTTGACCTTGGCCTTTTTGGTCGTCATGAAGCTCTTATCCCGGGCATCTTTGACAAGGCGAGCAATTCTGTCCAGTGCCCAGTCCCACTCCACCTCTTTCCATGCGGCCCCACCAGGTTCACGGTACATCGGTTTTGTAATGCGCGTGTCGCTGTTGGCCATCTGCATCACGGAAGCACCCTTGGCGCAGAGAGTCCCTTCACTAATTGGATGATCAGGATCGCCCTCGGTATTGATGACCTTGCCGTTCTCCGCGTAGACGATCAATCCGCACCCTACGGAACAGTACGGACAGATCGACGTAGTTTGCTTGGCGTTTTTGATCCTCAATCCCTGGGCATAGGCCTTTGCAGGATCGAGGTTCACGCCAAGTGACGCAAGCAGAGCGGTTCCGCCTGACAGCTTCAAAAAATTCCGTCTTGATACTCCCATTGAAATCTCCTTCTTATTATCAGGATCTGTTTTCCGGGGTTTATTATTGCTCCGGTGATCAACCATGGCTCTCCTTTCTTGTTAGAAAACAAGTGAAGTAAGATGTTGAGGGTAGTACCTCGCGGGCCAACCCCAAATCCAATATGCGCGTGCATCCGGGAGACTCTCGCCTGTTCGGCAGCAAGAATCCTCGAGCCAGCACATTGCCCGTGAAGGGAACTGCATCCCTCATTCACGTACTGGAAAAATCGAAAACCGCCCATCGGCTGACAGATGGACGGCACTCCAATTATAGAGATGTACTATAGAAAACTGACGGAAAGAAAAAAATAGGATGAATCCCTTTTTTTCTGTAAGGAAAAATCTCGTCTGCGTAAGCAAAAGACCTACAAAGGGATCAGCTTAATACTGACAAGAACGAACCATAAATGACAGGTAGAGGGGCGGCCATGGGGGTTGCAAAACAAACTGACGGCAGCCCTTTCGGAGGTCGCAGGAACGACGAAGAGGTTGATGTGAAGATTCTGTTCGGTGAAACGGACGCACAGTGTGTGCCGACAAAGTCGACGCTTGATTTGAACTTGGAATTACTCTTTTAAAAAGCTTGCCAGTTCCTCCCCATCATAAAAGGCCCTCTCAAAAAACAGGCCGGCTGCCGGTGCGGTATGGTTGGATGGAACCTCGGAAGGGCCTTGAAGTAGGCCTTGAATTTCCTCTTCTGTCAGGCGATGACATCCGGCCTCGACCAGAACCCCGACCATCCGGCGGACCATGTGCCAGAGAAAATGCGACCCGATTACCCGGATCCGGATCACTTCCTTCTCAAAAAAAACATCGACTTTGTGGACCAGTACCTTGGTCGATTTTTTTAACTCCTGCTTTTCGGCAAAAGCGGCATAATCGTGCATGCCGACCATCATAGCTCCTGCACACTGCATCGCAGGTAAATCAAGCTCCTCATGCACCCACCAGTCATACCGTTTACCAAAAGCGGATTTTTTGGTGCGAAGTTGATAGATATAACTCCTGGCAATGCAGTTATGCCGGGCATGAAACCGTAAGCCCACCGCCTCAACCGACCGTACGGCTATATCTTTGGGCAGGGTGCTGTTGAGCATCCGGGCTACATCATGCGGCAACATATCGCTTACCACCTCAAGATGGGCGACATATTCCAGAGCATGAACTCCGGCATCAGTTCGACCACAGCCCTGAAGATCCATAGCAATTTCGCCAAAGACACGCGCAGCCCCCTTCAACACATCACCCTGCACTGTCCTGGCGTCCGCTTGTTTTTGCCAACCACTGAAATTGGTACCATCAAATTCAAGGGTAAGCTTGTAGCGACGGCGATTGTCTTTCATTGTCATCCTTTATGCACCTGTTGCCTTTTTCCCGGGCCGCTTTTCGCAAAGACAGCGACTTGACTGATTGAGAGCCGGAACGTTCAGTCCGCCTCCCTGATAAAAATTCCATCGTATGTAGCCCGGTTATCATCGTGAGGTTCCGGCAGACCACCAGCCCCAGGTCGATCCCCCGTGTCTAACTGGTGAGATCGATGTTTTCCTCAATGATATCTAAGTGGTTCCATCACAGCCTCATTGGCATCCGACAGAACCATCTTCAGGAGAAGAAGACCGCATTGCTCATCCCCCGAGGGGGGCATGTCGGATGCTCCCCGAGAGAGCTCATCCTGGGTTGCGACGAACGGCATGGTGCGCTTCCCAGTGCACCTATTATTCCATTTTCAAATCAAGATCAGAACGCGAAGGCAAGTGAGCAGCGACGAGACAGTACATATAAGTACGGCGAAGAGTCAAGTACGGCGAGGAGTCGCACAGCGCAGCCGACAAAGTTAATATTGGAATGAAAACATACAAAAAGAATATCTGTCATCTCTGATATACCAAACGGCTTATGTTTATATTCGCATTGGTATTAATAGGTTATGCGCTTTACTCATTGACACCTCTGCTCTGCATCAATGGGATGGTGACCCGGACAGTGATCCCTTTTTTGCTGTTTTGAATAATATCGATTAACCCCTTGTGTGCTTCAATAACTTTTTTAACGATTGGTAATCCAAGACCAGTACCTTCCTTTTTAGTTGTCACGAAAGGAGTAAAAATATCACTCAGCTGTTCCTTTGGAATTCCTCCACCCTGATCAATTATCTCTATGAAAATGCAAGTATCTCTGCTTTGGGTTCGGAATATCACCTCTCCTCCTTTAGGACTGGCCTCCAGTGCGTTATTAGCAAGGTTTTGCAGTGCCTGCCGCAATCGGTGCTGATCGTATTCTGCGATAGGTATATCCTCCTGCAATTCTGTTGAAATTGTTACGGAGTTAAGCGAGGCTTTTTCTCTGGAAATCTTCACGACTTCTTCGACGAGACGGTTAATCAGACCTTGTTGATATTGCAGGTTCAACGGTTTGGCAAAGGCCAACATGTCTCCGATCAGGATTTCAAGCCGGCAAATCTGTTCAAAGGCAATGTCAAGTTTCTTGGCAAGTGAATCATCGGCTATTTTACGCCGCACCTGCTGGACAAAACCGCCGGCGGCCACCAACGGGGTTTTCATATCATGGGCTATGCAGGAGACAGCTCTTCCCATCGCGGCAAGACTTTCTGCCTCTAGTAGTTTCTGCTGCTGTCTTTTCTGCCGGTCGCCGAGGAGGCCGAAGACAATGCCGAATATATTGTAGAGTATGATCTGCATGATATTGCCAGGAATATTACCGTGAATCCCTAGATGGTGAGCCAGGACGAACGGCAAAAACAAAAAAGTGACCAAAAGGGATGCACTTATGCCTCCATAAATGCCAAATCGGGAACCGGCGAGGATTATCGGCAGGAAATAGAGTTCTCTTAAAAGGATATGACTAGAGATATCCAGAGGATCAATCTGAGAATGCAAAATATTGATAATGATTATCAAGACGGCAATAGACAAACCCTTGGCAATCATCTTTTTGTTGATCGGCTCCATTACCACATACCCGGATTATTGAATTATTATCAGGAATTATGGGCCATATCTTTTTTCTTGGTTTTCATTGAAGAATGCCAAGGATATCAGCTTCGATTTTCGGAGGTACACATGATGTTAAGAGCTTGTCCGTTATGTTTTGATGATTTTTTTCGCTTCACCCTTATATCAAGCTTATGTTTTTTCCAAAGTGAAAGTCAAAGTGTTTCTTGTACTACTCCATGACAGAAGGTCCGCAACTATAAGCTCGCTGGGCATCTGTAGTGGTCGGAATCCAGCCTGCTCAACCTGCCAACCCTACTGTTGGACGCATGAGACTTTAGCGTTTTGCCGGAGTCATGAACGTGGATATTGGTCCTTGTCAAGGGGCCTTTTAACTAGCGCCCCCGCCAGGCGAAAAACACCGTGCGGAGACACCGAGGGATTAAAAGCTAGGTTTTACTGTAAACCAAAACCGTCGGGACACTGGAATTTCCTGTGCCCCGACGGGAGGGTGATCCTCGTGAAAGTGATTACAGGGCAGCCCGGTAAATGGCCTTGACGTCATCGTCTTTGGGTGTACGGGGATTGGTGAAACCGCAGGCATCCTTCTGGGCATTGACAGTCATGGTATCAATGTCCTTGGCCTTGAGACCTCCTTGCCGTATCGTTTACCCAGTTCGACGAGTCCG
>JAUYSF010000382.1 GCA_030696435.1 Desulfoprunum sp.
GACCAGTTCGAGCTGGCTCAGCAATTCATCAAAAGAGACGGCATGGCCCTGAAAGCGTTTAGCCAGGTCAATGGCCCGCGTGAGGGTCCGATTGGCCACGGTTACTGCGGCAACACCCTGGCCAACCAGATGTTCTGCGGCCAGCTCGGCCATTTCACCGGCGCCGATCAGGAGGACCTTTTTGTCATGGAGATTGCCGAAAATCTTTTTGGCTAATTGCACCGCGGCATAGCTGATGGACACAGCCGAAGATCCGATGCCCGTCTCGGTTCTGACCCGCTTGGCCACAGAAAAGGCCTTATGCAGGAGACGATTGAGCAAGGGCCCCGTACAGTCGAACTCAGCAGCATAGCGGTAGGCCTCTTTGAGCTGCCCAAGGATCTGGGCCTCCCCGACAATCATCGAGTCAAGACTTGTGGCTACCATAAAGAGGTGATGGACGGCGTCCCTGTCATAGTAAATATAGAGATATTCCCGGCATTTCTCTTTTGAAATCCGGTCTCCGAAGAGAAACGTCACCACCTCGTCGATAAGCTGGCTGCTCGGTACAGCTACAAGTAACAGCTCCACCCTGTTGCAGGTCGAGAGCAGATAATACTCCTTGCAGGCCTCGATCTTCTTCAGAGCAGTCAAAGGTTGTTCATAACCGTCCGACAGAGCCATCTTTTCACGGATCTCGACGGGAGTGGTCTTATGGTTCACCCCGAGAAGGATGATGCTCTCACCGGGCATAACTGTGCACCCCTCCCAGCAGAAAGGTTACGCCCCAGAGCGTAAAAATTACAGCGGCAAATCCGCAGATGGCCATGACTGCCGCCCGTTTGCCGCGCCAGCCGACGGTAAATCTCTGGTGGATCTGGATCAGATAGATAAACCAGGTGATCAGAGACCACGTTTCTTTGGGATCCCATTGCCAGTATGTCCCCCAGGCTTGCCGTGCCCAGATCGAGCCGGAGATGATCCCCAAAGTCAGAAAGACAAAGCCCGCGGTAAGACAGTGGCTGTTGAGCTGGTCCAGGGCTTCAAGAGAAGGCAGGCGGCTGAAAAAATAGCCGAATCGTTTACTTTTGAGCTCTCTTTCCTGTAGGAGATACATGAGACCACCACAGAAGGCCAGAGAGAGAAAACCATAGGCCAGCAGCGAGACCCCAGCATGCACCGGCAGCCACCAGCTTTGCAGGGCAGGCAGGAGTTGACTCACCTCCCTTGGGACGAAGGCTGATGTGACAAGGAGGAGAAAGATGAGCCAGGAAACAAAGGTACCGAAATTTTTGACGGTGTAGCGCCAGCGAAAGGAGAGATAGGCCCAGGTCGTGGCCCAGGCGAAGAAGACCACGGCTTCATGCTGTGAAGTAATCGGCGTATGCCCAGCAAGCTGATATCGCGATAAGATATACAGAGTCTGCAGAACTCCCGACAATGCAAGGAGTATTCTCGCGATATCACGAATTTTTTTCTTTTGACTGATAAAAAAAACAGAGTACGCCGCACAGGCCAGGCAGGTCACTCCCAGTACGGATTGAAATATAAGATAGCTGATATCACTCATTTTTTATCCCAGAATGTAGTATTGGCAGCACTATCCTGATCTCTATCCGGCAAAGAAGTATTTTCTTCAAACATCTCTCTGGTCGGCGACAGCGACACACTCCCGGATAATCTCTGAGGCATCCACATCGGCCGGCAGAATTTCCGCCAGAGCCCGTTGCAGGTTGGCCCATTCCGCCTTCCGGACGGACTCCACAATATCGAGCCCCAGCACATCATAAAAGACCTTGGCATGGCTCTCAGTATCCTCGCAGCCTTGCACCACCAGTTCCCGCAATCGTGCGAGCAAGGTGACAACTACCCCGTATTCCGGGCCAAACTCTACCTCGAGTTTCTCCCGGATCTGTTTGGACAGGGCAGGACTTGCGCCACCGGTTGAGATGGTAATCAGCAACTCACCGCGCCTCAGCTTTGAGGGAACCTGAAAATCGCAGACTGCAGGAGCATCGGCACTATTGAGCAGCACCGAGAGACCGGCCGCCTCATCGGCGATCTGGCGTTGCACATCAGGACGGTCGGTTGCTGCGATAGCCAGGAACACTCCCTGCAAATCACCCTGTGCATAGTTTCTCAGCCGCAATTCTATCTTGCCGGCCTGGGCAAGCTGTCGAATATCATCCACAACCTCGGGACTGATAACCCTCACCCGGGCCCCGCAGAACAGCAGCGACCCGACCTTGCGGGCAGCAACCACCCCTCCTCCTATCACAACACAGAGTCGATTGGTGATTTTTAGATTGACTGGGTAAAGAGGCATGATTCAACCCTCGAAGCAGGTCGGTCCTTTCATCTCTGTTTTCGGACCAGGCGATTTATTAATATTGTGCGATCAGTCCCGTCTTTGGTGATGGTCTGTTTGTTGATCGCAATAGTATAGTCCCGCTCCGCCAGTTTCAAAAACTTAGGCAGGCTCTTTCTCCTGGCATCGTGGGCCAGATAAATGACCCCGTCCGGTTTGAGATAGCTATCGAACACCCGCAGCAACGGCTCAAAGAACTCTTCACGGAAGAGGATCTCAGCACCGGCCAGGACATCAAAAGGAGGAAGTGCCGGAGGATTCAGCCAGTCAAGCAGGGCAAAATTGATATCTTGCAGGCCCGAAGCAGCAGCACTGACCCTCTGGAAATCCA
>JAUYSF010000186.1 GCA_030696435.1 Desulfoprunum sp.
TGTCGAGTCGATGAGCCCGGAGAAGAGTCTGACAGCCTTGCTTGAAGGGGTCCAGTTAACCCTTAAGAGCCTCAAAACCACCTTGGACAAATTTGAGGTCAAATCTGTCGACTGTGTCGGTCAGCCCTTTGATCCTAATAAGCAGGAAGCCCTGACGATGGAGGCCAGCGATACGGTGCCGGCCAGCCATGTTCTCTACGAATTTGAGAAGGGGTATTACTACAAAGATCGCCTCCTGCGGCCGGCCAGGGTTGTCGTTTCTTCCGGCCAGGCGGAGTCACCGAAGTAGGGCGGAAAAAGCGCGACAGTCTCTTGACAAATCAGTGAAGATGACAACCTTAGAAGAGGTTGTGAAAAACAGTCGGGAAACTTTAAAAACAAAGGAATTCGGAAAGGATAAGGTATCCGATCAGATTGATATAAGGAGAGGAGAATCATGGGTAAGATTATCGGAATTGATTTGGGAACCACCAATTCATGTGTGGCAATTATGGAAGGCGGTGAGCCGAAGGTTATCGCCAATATTGAGGGAAACAGAACAACTCCTTCTATCGTGGCGTTTACTGATAACAACGAACGTCTCGTGGGGCAGGTCGCAAAACGTCAGGCGGTGACCAATCCAGAGCGTACCCTGTATGCCATCAAACGTCTCATCGGTCGTAAATTCAGCGATAACGAGGTGAAACGTTCAGTCGGGATCAGTCCTTTTAAGATCGTCGAGGGCACCCACGGCAGCGTCTCGGTAGCGGTTCTCGACAAGACCTACACGCCCGCTGAGATCTCCGCCATGATCCTGGTAAAGATGAAACAGACCGCCGAAGAATATCTCGGTGAAGAGGTCACCGATGCGGTGGTCACGGTCCCGGCCTATTTCAATGATTCCCAGCGTCAGGCTACCAAAGATGCCGGCAAGATTGCCGGCCTCAATGTTCAGAGGATCA
This sequence comes from Desulfoprunum sp., assembly GCA_030696435.1. Lineage (GTDB taxonomy): Bacteria > Desulfobacterota > Desulfobulbia > Desulfobulbales > Desulfocapsaceae > Desulfoprunum. Next base: position 942 of record JAUYSF010000186.1, read on the forward strand.
TCAACGAGCCGACAGCCGCTTCCCTGGCCTATGGTCTTGACAAAAAAGGCGAAGAGAAGATTGCCGTCTTCGATCTCGGTGGCGGTACCTTCGATGTGTCGATCCTTGAGATCGGCGACGGTGTCTTTGAGGTCAAATCCACCAACGGTGACACCTTTCTCGGCGGTGAGGACTTTGACATGCGCATCGTCAACTGGCTGGCCGATGAGTTCAAACGGGATCAGGGGATTGATCTGCGCAGTGACAAGATGGCCTTGCAGCGTTTGAAGGAAGAAGCGGAAAAAGCCAAAATGGAGCTTTCCACCACCAAGGAAACCGACATCAACCTGCCGTTTATTACCGCCGACGCTTCCGGTCCTAAACACCTGAACATCAAGTTGAGCCGGGCCAAACTTGAGTCTCTGGTCGCTGACCTGATCGAGAGGACTGTCGGTCCTTGCCGGACAGCCTTGAAGGATTCCGGGTTTTCGGCCTCGGATATCGATGAGGTTATCCTGGTCGGTGGCATGACCCGGATGCCGAAAGTCCAGGAGAAGGTTAAGGAGATTTTCGGCAAGGATCCCCACAAGGGTGTCAATCCCGATGAGGTGGTGGCCATCGGTGCAGCCATTCAGGGTGGCGTGCTTCAGGGCGACGTCAAGGATGTTCTGCTCCTCGATGTGACCCCGCTGTCTCTTGGCATTGAGACCTTGGGCGGCGTGACCACTAAACTCATAGAAAAAAATACCACGGTGCCGACTAAGAAGAGCCAAATCTTCTCCACCGCCGCCGACAGCCAGCCGGCCGTCTCCATCCATGTCATCCAGGGCGAGCGCGAGATGGCTCAGGATAACAAGACCATCGGCCGTTTTGAGCTGAACGATATTCCTATGGCCCCGCGCGGTGTGCCGCAGATTGAGGTGGCCTTTGATCTCGATGCCAACGGTATCCTCCATGTCTCTGCCAAGGATCTGGGCACCGGTAAGGAGCAGTCGATCAAGATCACCGCCTCCTCCGGCCTGACCAAGGACGAGATCGAGCGCATGACTCGTGACGCCGAATTGCACAAGGAAGAGGACAAGAAGCGCAAGGAGTTGGTCGAGACCCGCAATCAGGCCGATGGCATGGTTCATGCCAGTGAGAAGAGCCTGAAGGATCTCGGCGATAAGGTCGACGCGGAGACCAAGGGCAGCGTCGAAAAAGAGATCGAGAATGTGAAAAAGGTCATGACCGGCGACGATGCCGAGGCGATCAAGGCGGCCGTCGAGGCCCTCACCACGGCCTCGCATAAGTTGGCCGAGCTGATGTACGCCCAGACCGCCAAAGAGAATCCGGACACTGGCAGTGGAAGCGGTGGCGGAGCAGCCGGCGGTTCAACCAAAAAGAACGATGATGACGTGGTCGACGCCGACTTCGAAGAAGTAAAATAGGCCGCAAACGGTCGCTGTCTTCACACCGATATGTGGAGACGATACACGGGAGTATGGAATGATGTTTTCCATACTCCCTTTTTTTGTGCTTTTACTGTAAGGTGTCGAGGAAATTTTTTGACAAACCTCCAGAACCTTTCAACCTCAACAAATAGCTCGGACATGAAAATTCTATCAGGTATCCAACCTTCGGGGCAGCTGCATATAGGCAATTATTTTGGCATGATGCAGACCATGATTGGCCATATGGAGCAATCTGAACTCTACGTCTTCATCGTTGATCTCCATGCCCTGACCTCGGTACGTCAGCGCGATAAACTGGCGGCCGGGACCTTGGAGGCGGCCGCGGATTTTCTGGCCCTTGGTCTTGATCCGGATAAATGCCAGTTTTGGGTCCAGTCCGATGTCCCGGAGGTCTGCGAACTGACCTGGATTCTTTCGACCCTGGCGCCGATGGGCCTCATAGAACGTTGTCATGCCTTTAAAGATAAGGTCGCCAAGGGGCTTGAGGCGAGCCACGGTCTCTTTTCCTATCCGGTCCTGATGGCCGCAGATATCCTCCTCTACCAGGCGGACCGGGTGCCGGTCGGCAGGGACCAGAAGCAGCATCTGGAGGTGGCCCGCGATCTCGCCCAGAAATTTAACCATGAATACGGTGAGACCTTTGTCGTGCCCGAGCCGGCAATCAGCGACAGCACCGCCGTCGTCCCTGGGCTCGATGGCCAGAAGATGTCCAAATCCTATGGCAATACCATCCCGATATTTGTCTCCGGCAAGGATCTGAAAAAGCGGGTTATGGCCATCGCGACGGATGCCACCCCGGTCGATGATCCGAAAAATCCCGATACCTGCACCCTCTATAATATTTTTAAGCTTTTTGCCTCCCCCGCCCGACTGCAGGAGGTGCGCGATCTGTATCTGCACGGCGGAGCGGCCTATGGCTATATAAAACTGGAGCTGGTCGAGCTGATTGAAGACTATTTCGCCGAGGCCCGTCGGAAGAAGGCCCAGTTTCAGGCCGATCCGGGAATGCTCAGAGAGATCCTTCACAAGGGCGCGCAAAAGGCCAGGGCCAAGGCGACAGTCACCCTTGATCTGGTCCGGGATCGGGTCGGTTTGAAATACTGATGGCGTCATAAAAAGCCCGATCTCCTTCGTTGTAGGTTTTTGCCAGGCCCTCGACATACTCTATGTATTGTCGAAGACCAGCCAAAAACACTACGCCTCGGATATCGAACTTTTTATCTAGCAATCTGTGATCGAAGTAGCGACTTTTTACGTGTATTATCAATACTGTTGATATATCTCTCAGGAGCGAATATGAACTTCGGAATAACACGAGCGGCAGCCCTCGATCTGCTCAGAAAACATCTCAGTAATCAGAACCTGATCAATCATTCACTGGCCTCTGAGGCGGTATTGCGGGCTGTGGCCGAGCGTCTGGGCGAGGATTCTGAAAAATGGGGATTGGCCGGACTGCTACACGATCTGGATTCGGAAAGCCAGCCCGATCTCGCCACCCATACCACGGAGACCGTTCAGATTCTCTCGGCGTTGGGGGTCGATAGCGAGATTGTCGAGGCCATCCGTCTGCACAATCCGACCGCCCACCCCGGCAGTATAAGGACGACTGTATTCCAGCATGCCCTGGCGGCCGGAGAGACCGTGACCGGCCTCATTGCCGCCACGGCCCTGGTCTATCCGGATAAAAAGCTTGCCTCGGTCAAGACCAAGTCGGTGACCAAGCGCTTTAAGGAAAAGGCCTTTGCCCGAGGGGCCGACCGGGAGGTTATCGCCGAATGCGAGCTGATCGGTCTGCCGCTCGCCGATTTCTGCGCCCTCAGTCTGACCGCCATGCAGGCGATAGCCGGGGAGATTGGTCTGTAGAAGCGCGAGATTGAGGTAGAATAAAAACAACAAGGGCCGGAGAGTTCATCTCCGGCCCTTGTTGTTTTCAGGTGGTCTGCTATTTTTTCCGGGCTGGCGAGGTGTCGACAGGTCGGGTATTGCTATTAGAAATCGACGAGTTCCACATCAAAGACCATGGTGGCATTGGGTGGGATTGGACCGCGTCCGTGCACCCCATAACCAAGATCTGAAGGAATGATGAGGGTCCGTTTCTCGCCTTTTTTCATACCCAGGAAGGCCTCGTCCCAACCCTTGATAACCCGCCCCTGGCCAACCGGGAAGCTGATCGGTTCGCCACGGTCGTAGGAGCTGTCGAACTTCTTGCCGTCGAGCAATTTACCGGTGTAGTGGGCCTTGACCATGGTGCCGGAGGCCGGGGTATCGGTACCGCTCCCCTCCTGGACTACCACGTATTTCAGACCTGACGGGGTGGTGATGGCAGTCGGCCACTTTTCTTTGATCATCTTGGCATTGTCTTCAATTCCGGCATTTTCCTTGTCTTTCTGGCGTTGTTCCATGCCGGCCAGCAGGGTATCGAAGGCCTGCTGGTCGCTCTTGAAGGCCTCGGCCTTGGCGCCAACCCGGATGATTTCCACCGAATTGAGGATATCACCACCGGCAATCTTGTTCACTACATCCTGGCCGGAGACGACATGACCGAAGACCGTGTGTTTGCCGTCAAGCCATGGGGTAGCGACATGGGTGATGAAAAACTGACTGCCGTTGGTGCTTGGTCCGGAGTTGGCCATTGAGAGGACACCGGGGCCCGTATGCTTGAGGCTCGGGTCGATCTCATCGGGAAAGGTATAGCCGGGGCCACCCGTACCAGTACCAAGAGGGCAACCACCCTGGATCATGAAATCGGCAATAACCCGGTGAAATTTCAGACCGTCATAAAACCTATCACCTTTGGCCTTGGCCCCGCCGCCCAGGTCTTTGGTGCCTTCGGCGAGTCCGACGAAGTTGGCGACCGTCAAGGGTGTTTTTTCGAATTCGAGACGGCAGAGGATCTCGCCTTTTGCAGTTTTGAAGTTGGCATACAAGCCATCTTTAAGTTGTGAATTTGCCATTGCTGTTTCTCCGGCTAAGATTGAAAAAAAGAGTAAAAGGACACATAAGGCTGACATTTTATGCATGGTTTCTCCGTTTGCAAAGGGGAAAAAGACGAAAATCCGATTTGTGGTTGTCGGCAGGCGGTCTGGAATTTCCGGTCCGTCCTGCAGTACAGGGACGATTCGTCCGTTGTATCGTGTCGATTCTTCTGTGTTGACGGCATTCCTGTTTCTGGGTCTATTGGCATTCTATGTCCAGCTGGGCTGGGACCGACGACGTTCGCCATCGATTCAGCGGGCCTATAATACCACAAGATTTCCGGAGAGGAAGCTTTGTATACGTTGTATAGCATGATTATCGGGCTGGCATTCTACACTGTCCTGCCTTTTGCCCTGCTGCTTGTCGGGATTACCGGCAAACACCGTGAGGGGTTGGGCCAGCGCCTCGGTCTGTACCGGGCAATACCCCGCTGTCCGGGGCGGCCGAGGATCTGGCTGCACGCCGCCTCGGTGGGCGAGGTCCAGGCCGCTCGGGCCATTATTATGGAGCTGCATCGCCTTCTGCCGCAGGCTGAGTTTATCCTGACCACCATGACCCTGCACGGCAGAAAGGTGGCGCAACTCCAGCTTCCACCGGACACCACCTGCCTGTTGGCCCCCCTTGATGTGCCCGGCGTGGTAGGGCGGGTTCTGACTCAACTGAGCCCTGATGTCTATGTTTGTATCGAGACCGAACTCTGGCCTCTGCTCCTGCACAAGGCCTCAAACCGGGGTGTCAAGGTCGTGCAGGTTAACGGTCGCCTGTCGGCGAACTCGGTTGCCGGATACAAAAGGACCGGCTTTTTCTTCAGACGGGTCCTGGCCAATTTTACAAGGATGGCCGTGATCTCGGAGGCGGATCGTCAGAGGTATCTCGAACTGGGGGCGGTGGCGGAACGATTGCAGGTGGCCGGCAATGTCAAATATGATCTGCAGCTTCCCCCCGAGCCCGAAAAGGTACGGTACAGGCTGCGGCAGCTCCTGGGAATCGATGGGGATACCGAAGTCCTGGTGGCCGGCTCGACCCATACGGGAGAAGAGGAGATGCTTCTCCCCCTCCTGCCTCGCCTTGCCGTTGACCGACCGATCCTCTTTCTTATTGCCCCCCGGCATTTGCAGAGGCTTGGCGAATTGCAGGAGATGCTGCGCGGCAAAGAAATCGGCTTTCATCTCTTCAGCGAGCTGCGGGCGGGCGGACAGCGCCGACATCCCCTGGTGATCATCGATTCCCTCGGCGAATTGGCCGAGATCTACTCGGTGGCCACTTATGTCTTCTGCGGCGGCAGTCTGGTGGGGCGCAACGGCCATAATATCATGGAGGCGGCGATCTGGGACAAGGCAGTCTTCTATGGTCCCAGTATGGATGATTTTCGGGATGCGGTTGTCCTGCTGGAAGCGGCCCGGGCCGGAACTATGGTCAACGATGCGGTGGATCTGGCCGAGCAGATCCAGAACTGTCGCGAATATCCTGAGGCCCACCGGCAGGCCTGTCTGCGGGCGGGCCAGGTTGCCAGGGCCCAGCAGGGAGCGGCCGCACAACAGGCCACGATGATTGTCGACTGCCTGAGCCGCTAAAGCATCCCATCGGGATTCACGGATGTGCTCGTTCCGCTGTCGGTGCTATCAGCTCGACCTCAAACTGCAGCCGCTTCTTCTGTTTCCCTCCCCTTTCAGCCCGTTCGATACCGATCGCAATCTTTTGGCCCGGCCTGGCATCAAGGAGGGCGATGCGGACATCGTCCATATCCTGCGCCGGAAGACCGCCAATCGTCAGCAACACATCATCCCTCAACAACCCGGCCTTCTCAGCCTTGCTCTCGGGACTGAACCCATCGATTGTCAGAAAGCCGGTTGGGCCTTCTTGGCGCGATTCAAGGACAATACCCATCATGGCGACTTCGGGGAGGCTGAGCGGCGGTGAGATAAAAAAATAATCTGCCATATCCGCCAGATCCTCAGGGCCGCTGCCTTCTGAGATATTCACCACCGTGGCCTGTTTGAGGGGCATACGCCGCAGGAGACGGGGCGGGATACCCGAATCCTTGCGGCTGTGCTGGCTACCGGCGAGCACAATCATACGGCGACCGGGGTGTTGCTGGAGGTAGCGGGCGATATTTTCGGCCATGGTCTCATCCCAGAGGGCCTGGGCCTGGATGAAACCGCCGAGGGAGCCGCTGCCATGGCCGGCTGTGGCGTGCATATCGTGCATGACTGTCAGCCAATCGGCATATCCCGGCATATCGAGATCGCGGTCAACCGGCAGGGATTTCCTGATCTCGGCCGGCAGGGCATCAACGGAACCGGTCTTAAAAACTGTGCCAACTGTCTCATTGTCCAGATTAAGTCCAACGACTGGAATGTGCTTTTCACGGGCAAAGATCAAGATCTCACGGTAGAGGCGATAATCGTAGCGCCAGACCTGGAAGTAACGTGATTCCTTGAGAAAACTGCGTTCTTCGATATTGTCCCGGCCGCCGGTATAGGCATCGAGAGCCTCCTGGCTTGATGTCGGGAACATCTCCATGCCGATGGCCAGATCCGGATTTCTTTGCTGCAGGGCTTCGATGATCTGCAGTTGCAGGCGGTGATCGGCCATCGAGGTATGGGTCTCGCCGACATAGACGACTCGGGCCTTGTCGAGTTGTTCAATGATGGCGGCAAAAGGGCTCAGTGCTGTGGTTGCGGCGCCGGTGGGGAGCTGCTCCAGCAGATACTGCAGGCCTGACTCGGTCTCTGTGATCTTTTGCTGGATATTGCGGCCTTTCTCGAAGTGCAGAAATGAGTATTTGCCATAATGACTGAGCCTGCGCGCGACTGCAGCGGTCTCATCGCGGCTGGAGCTTTTCACCAGGACAGCAACCTGCTCCGGATTGAGCGGATGGCGGCGGACATCCAGGCTAAGGCCTGTCAGGGGGTAGACCGGCTGGGCAAAGAGCGAGCGGCTGAGGGGGTGTTGCAGGCCGAGAAAGAGCAGGGCACTGCCGCTCAGTTCAGCGTTTTTCACCGCGTCTGCCGTCTTGATCGTCCAGCTGTCATCGGCGAGGCTGTCGAGGAGGGGTTTGTAGAGCTCACGCTGATCTTCGGCTTGGAGAATGACAAGCTTCTTCTCCGCCCCGAGAAAGCGAGACCAGACCGGCGGTAGTTCGGCGGCGGCCAGTTTGCGCAGGAAGGAATATTGCGGATCAATGCTGAATTGAAGCGGCTGGCCGTTTATGGTAAGTGATACCGGAGTCAGCGTCTTGTTCGTGGTCACGACAAAACGGCTGACACCGCTGCTGGTCGTGACATCGACCGGCACCTGCAGGGAAAAAGGCTGCTCTGTCTTCTGTTTGAGTTGAAATGTGAGGTGGGGCGTGCCATCTGTCTGACTGACTGCGATATCGCTAGCCGTCAGTTCCGGGATCGTGGCCCTGCCGAGCCGTTCTGTGAAGAACTCACCCAGATCGCGCCCCGCAGCCCGACTGAAACTCTGCTGCAGATCGGGCCAGGAGGCGCTATTGCCACGGTATTCAGTATAGAATGTCCGGATGGCCCTGGTGAAGACCTTGGCCCCCAGCATCTCCTGCAGTTCAGCAAAAAGCAGGGTACTGCGGTTATAGCCTATGGCCCGGAGAGCGCCGGCCTGGGCCAAACGGTGATCGGCTGAGCGGAAGGCCGACAGGGGAAGAGCTGTTTGATCGTTCACATAGCTGAGATAACCCACGATTCGCTCTTTGCGGTCGGCCACCGCCTGGCCCTGATCGGCCCGGTAGGTATGATCGGCGAGAAAGGTGGTGAGCCCCTCGCACCAGTTGCCGTCGGCCGCATCGACCTCTACGCTGTTGCCGAACCAAGAATGCAGTATTTCATGACCGAGTGAGGTCTCTTTGATAAAGGGCAGGCGCAGGACCTGCTGGCCGAGCAGGGTGAAGGTCGGTATGCCGAGGCCGGTGGGCCGGCGGTTGGCGACAATGACATAGTGGGCGTAAGGGAAGGGGCCGATCTCCTGTTCGTAGCGCTGCAGATACCGTTGGGCGGCCTCCAGGTAGCCGCGGGCCAGCTGCCGGTCTTCCGGGAAAAACAGGCTGTGCACCCGCAGACCCTCTCGCACCTCAAGACTGTCAGTCACATAGGGGCCGGCGGCAAAATGGAGATTTTGCAGCGGCTGATTGAAGTCCGCGGTTACTGTATTGCCGGTCATGGCCAGAGGGAAATGATCCGATTCCGTGATGGCGGTAAAGCCTGCGGGCAGTATCGCCTGCAGACGGAAGCGCAGAGGCCGGTCGGGCAGTGGATGCCAGAGACCTGTCAGGGCGATGCCGGAGGGGCTGATCAGGTTGTCGGCAGATCCCTCCATCTGAGCCGTGTAAGAGATGAACAGTTCACGCTTCTCCTCTACCGCCGGCAGGCTGAATGTTGTCATGGAAGGGAGCGGGAGGGTATATTCCCTGCCATTTCCCTCGCGCAGGAGCATGCCGGTTACGGTCAGCCCGGCAAGATCCAGGCCAAGCCCTGATCCCGGCCTCAGACTGATTCTGGCGGTACCGCTGAGCAGATACCTGTCCGGTTGAAAGGAGATGGCGAGGTCATAATCAACCTCACTGGTGCTTGCGAGTACCGGAGCGGCTGTACTGCAGAGTGCCAGGATGGCGAATGAGAAGATGATCTGCAGGGTGAGCGGGGAAAAGGCGAGTGCCATGGATCCATCCTTGCGCTGTTGAGGGGACAGGTGATCGGCATTGGGCCGGATAGTAGAAGACGTTATGCGATAGAGTAAGGCCGGAATCAGCCTGATGCCAAAAAAAGATACCTATTCAGCCTGCCAATTTCGACAGATAATCGAAATCGAAAGCGAAATCGGGATCGAAGATGTCCGAAACAGCAAGGATTCGATACCGATAGCGATGGCGATTTCGATCCCGATGAAGCTAATGCCAACGAACTGAAGAGTTACAAAAAAAACAACAGCAGGCACATATGCATATTAAACTTATCGGGTTGAATGCCCGTTATACCCATTCCTGTCTGGCCCTTTTTTATGTGCGCAACGAGCTGGAAAAGCACTGCCCGGATGCCGAGATTGAGATCCTGCAGGGCACCATCAACGATGGCTGCTATGAAACCCTGCTGCGGCTTACGGCAGGTCAACCGACCGCAATCTGTTTCTCGGCGGCGATCTGGAACAGCGATCTGGTGGAGCGGTTGATTGTCGATCTGAAAAAAATTCTGCCTGACTGCCTGCTGATCGTTGGCGGGCCGCAGGCTGGGGTTATCGGGGATCGCCTTCCACTCGGTTTCTGCACGGTGGTCCTGGGCGAGATCGAGGCCATCTCAGCTGATTTCTACCGCGATCTGCAACAAGGCAGGCTGCAGGACCGTTATCGCGGCGCGTTTTTCAAGATGCCGGAGCGCCACCTGGATTTTCCTTTCCGAGACAGTGATTTCGACCGGCATTTAAGCAACCGCCATATCTACTATGAAAGCTCGCGTGGCTGCCCTGTTTCCTGTACCTACTGCCTCTCGGCGGCGGAGAGGGATGTCTATCATAAAGAGTTGCCCCAGGTTTTTGCCGAGCTTGACCGTATCCTTGAGCACCGCCCCCAGGTTCTCCGCTTTGTTGATCGGACCTTCAACGACAATCCCGCCCGAGCTCTGGCCATCTG
>JAUYSF010000195.1 GCA_030696435.1 Desulfoprunum sp.
AGGGACTTACAGCACTCGCTTTAAGTCCCTTTTTTTTATTCTTTTCCAAAGCCCCTTCGTCAATTCCCAGGCCAAATCACAAATTATTGAAATCCATCCTTCCGTCCAAGCAGCAGTGGAGACCAGACATGCCGGAAACTACACCAGAAAAACAGCAAGCCACCCCCCAGCCGCCCATGATCCAAGCCATGGTCTGGTACCGTGAGGAAGACTGGGACACCCTTAAAACACTCTTCACCGACACTCAGCTGCTGCCGAAAACCTATGCCGACTGGCTGATCAGGGCAGAAGAAATGAAAACACGTGTACAGGCCGACGGTGATATCGTCATCAAGGTCTACATTGATCCGGAGACCTTCCCGGCCTGGTGCGAGCAAAAAGGCCTGAAGATGGACGCCGAGGCCCGGTCGCAGTTGGCAATTGAGGTAGCGCAGGCCCAGTCATTCAGCCTTTAAGAGCTCTTCTCGCCTTTCAAATACTCTTCATTCAGCCTGCTTATAGCCGCTGTCGACACGAAGATCAATTCCTCGTGCTGCGGCAGTGGCCAGGGTATCACAGCGTTCATTTCTGATATTGCCGGCATGCCCCTTCACCCACCTAAAGGTCACCGGCAAGGATTCACTGAGCCTAAGAAGTTCCGCCCAGAGATCGGCATTCAGGGCTGGCTGGCCGTCGGATTTGCGCCAGCCTCTGGACCGCCACCCTCTCGCCCAGCCTTTTTCAATGCCGTTGACCACATAACTGGAATCGGAATAGAGGGTCACAGTGCGCTCGGTGCCTTCGAGTTCCTGCAGGGCCACAAGGCAGGCCATCAGCTCCATCCGATTATTGGTCGTTAGGCGAAAGCCACCACTGTTCTCTTTTACCTCCTCCCCGTCTACGATACCAATGCCTTAGCCACCTGGACCGGGATTATTGATGCAACCCCCATCGGTATAGACCACGACAGTATTTTCTCCTAAGGGAATATCTGCAATCTGCCGCAACGGTTCTTGCCGTTTTTCCGGCAATCGCCGGCTATACACAGGATCACGCAGCCATTCCTCGGCCTCGCCCCGCGAGGTAAACCCCTTGTATTTCGCTCCGGCAAAGCCCTTTATCTGAGCCTCAGCGGCCGACCAGTCGGTATAAATACCGGAAAACCGTCCGTGCGCAATCGCATAAAACTTCTTTTTCGTCATTATTGTCTTTTTGAGGTTTCGCGAAAAAATGTAAAAGAAACAAAGTTTTTCAGCGAAATATATAAAGCTCAATTAGTCTAAGATAAAATGTAGGATTGTTTTGCAGAACTCTCCAAGTGAGTGACAATTCCTGTTACCTGATTTCCTTTTTCATTGAAAACCAGCCTGGTAAAACTCAACATATTGGCCATGGCAATCCCGCGGCCATGGTTATGTGTTGCTCTTGTTGGATCGACATCAAGATATCGTTTCCAATCAAACCCTTCTCCCTCGTCGGTTATCTGAAGATAACACGCATCAACTTTTCGTTCAAAAACCACCGTTACCTTTCTTGATCTGTAAAAAGGATCTGCCAACCGACTGTTTATCTCTTCTTGCCACCTGTTGTCCTTGACCAAAGCGCTTTTGAGTTCGTAGTTGATATTGAGATTTCCATGTTCGACTGCATTAATGAATAGCTCAGAAATCCCTGTCAGAGCAAGGTCGGGCTCCGGAAAAAAATTCGCTAATAAGGTGGCTAAACTTTCCCCTTCTTCCAACGTCTTGTAAGTGCATTTCAGGATTTGCACCAACCCAAAACTCATTTTACGTTGGCGCATCTCGCTCCTCAATTGGCGATGCTGTTTCACCTGTTTGGCTGCTGAGGAAACAATTGAAAGAAGCGTCTCCGGAGCAAGAGGCTTGGTGAGATAATAAAAAACTCCGGCCTTGATGCCTTCACTGATCTCCGAAGGACGGCTCGCAGCAGTCTGCATGATGACAGGGATAAATCTCAGGCTTTCATCCGCCTTCATCACTTCGCAGACTTCGATACCATCCATTTCGGGCATCATTCGGTCTAAAAGAACGATATCGATATAACCGGTGTTACCATACAGATAGGCAAGCGCCTCTCTGCCATTTACAGCTGTTACGACATCATACTCGTCCTTACGGGCAAGAATGCTCTCCAGGAGTCTTAGAGACGTAGGATTATCGTCAACCGCCAATATCCTGATTTTTTCTCTACCAAGAGTCTGGTTCTTCATAATCCGGTATTATCCTGAGGGTCGCAGATTCAAGTTGTAGCGCAACTCATTGAAGTCGGCAGAGAAGCAAGTTGTGATAAATTCATAGCAACTCAAACCACCACGAATAAGGAGCAATTATACCTTGTTGTCCAGGAGGACATATTTGAAAATATTTGCGCATACAACTTCTTTTCTTACTATTTTTGTCTACAATATCATATTGTTGAGTTTTTTAAAGAAAATCCGTTTAGGCAGAGGTTATCACATATCTCATTGCCAATCCAGCCCCGGAAAAAGAAATAACGAAAATGAACAAATGGCAAGAAGGGACAGATACAAAAAAAGCTGCATCACCAGACGGCAATGCAGCTTAGTAAGATCATTTCTACAGACTGTAGAAAATCAGCAACCGCTTATACCTCAGCCACCGATTTTCTTCGCACCCGATTTCTCCGTCTCGGGCACACCTTCTTTGGTCAGCGCTCCGGCAATGGCATCGCGGGATACCTTGATTTCTACACCTTTGGCTATTTCCAGTGAAATAACCTTATCGGTCAGACCGATGATCTCGCCGTGAATGCCACCTTTGGTTACCACCTTAGTGCCTTTCTTCAGCTCATTTAAAAAGGTCTGATGCAGTTTGGCCTGTTTTTGTTGGGGACGGATCAACAAAAAGTAGAAGACAACAAAGATAAGGACAAGCGGGATAAACGAACCGAACTGGCCAAGTGCCCCACCTACTGCGCCGGCCGCAGGATCAGCTGCAAAAGCAATTCCTGTCATGATAACTCCTCCAAGAAAAATGTAGAATTAGGTTTTTAAAAAAAGTGATATCCATTTGTATACGCGGACAAACCGCTCAATTTTTCATGATCAATGATAATCACTGATCCTCCAGCCTGCTATAAAAATCTTTGCGGAACTGTGCGAATCGGTCCTCTTCAATGGCCAACCGGATTTCTGCCATAAGATTGAGATAATAGTGCAAATTATGTATGGTATTGAGTTGATAGCTGAGAATTTCGCGGCAGGTGAAGAGGTGCCGCAGATAGGCCCGCGAATAGTTTCGGCAGGTAGAGCAAGAGCAACTCTCATCGAGTGGCCGCTGATCATCCCGGTACTGAGAATTCTTGATTATCACCCGCCCCCTTGAGGTAAAGAGCGTGCCGTTTCGGGCGTTGCGGGTGGGCATGACGCAATCAAACATATCTATGCCCCGCCAGACGCCCTCCACCAGATCGGCGGGGGTACCGACACCCATGAGATAGACAGGGTAGTCCTGAGGCAGACAGGGGACTGTTGCCTCGGTCATCTCATGCATCAGTTCTTTCGATTCACCAACACTGAGGCCGCCAAGCGCATAGCCGTCAAAACCGATATCAATCAGGGCCTCGGCCGCCGAGCGCCGCAGATCAGGGAACATCCCGCCCTGCACGATGCCAAAGAGCAGCTGCTCATGTTTACTGTGGGCCTGCCGGCACCGTTTGGCCCAGCGGGTTGTCAGGTCGGTCGAGCGCTGGGCCTCGACCCTGTCGGCCGGATAGGGAATGCAGGTATCGAGACACATCATGATATCAGAGCCGAGACTCTCCTGGACATGGACTGCGTCTTCGGGACTGAGAAAGAGCTTCGAGCCGTCGATATGGGAACGGAAGGCAGCACCCTCTTCGGTGATCGTCGCCAGATCATTGAGGCTGAAGATCTGAAAACCGCCACTGTCGGTGAGGATTGGCCCCTGCCAGTTCATGAAGTTATGCAGTCCGCCGAATTTCTCGATCAGTTCATGCCCCGGTCGGAGGAAGAGGTGATAGGTATTGCCCAGGATAATCTGGGCCTGCATCTCCAGAAGATTCTCCGGAGTCACCGCTTTGACCGTCGCCTGGGTGCCGACGGGCATGAAAATCGGGGTCTGAACAACGCCGTGTCGAGTCCGGACCTCGCCTCTTCTGGCGGCGCATTCCGAGGAGCGGCAGTGCAGTGTAAAAGGTGTCGAATGTGTCATCGATGCTCGCTTGTTCCCGTTCGACATGACCAGTCTGCGCTGTGACATGTATCGGAACAGGAAATTTCTCAGTATTGTATGTATGAGGTGCACTATTTCTGCGGCACCTTCCTCTCGTCGCCCGATTACCCACCCCGCACAGTCGGGGCCCGATCAGTTCGTCACACCGCGACCGGCAAAACGGCGAGCGGATAATACAGGAGAGCCTTAACCCCGTAAACAGATTTCCTCGCCAAAGCTATCGGAGAATCAGGGCAGCCGAGGGGTTTCCCGGTTCTTTTCTTTTGCTTTTAAACGCCCTTTTTAGCATACTGTAAAGGATACACTCATCACCAAACCTCAGGCACACCCAAATTACCATGAAGACTATAATCATCCTCGAAAACGAGATCGTCGAACTGGAGTCCCTTGTCGGTATTTTCAAACAATGGCAGAATGAGATCAACATCCTGACTGCCAGAGAAGAAAAGGCCGCCATCAATATCATTTCCACAAGACAGGTCGACCTCATCGTCTGCAACCTCTCTCTCCCGGAAAAAAAAGAACTCGAAAAACTCGCCAGGCTCACTCATTCATTCCCCTTCGTGCCCTGCATAGCCATCGCCAGTAAAGGGGCGGGCTCATCAAGCCAGGCCATGGAGATGGGGGCCAGTCTCTGTCTGGAGAGACCGATCAATGCAACCCAGCTCCTGGATCAGGTCAGTGAACTGCTGGAACTCAGCTCCAGCGGCACCGTCAAGGGCATCCCCATCCACAGTTTTCTGCAGATGCTGGAAAATGAAGAGAAGACCTGCACCCTGCAGATCCACAGCAAGGATGATACCGGTTTCATCTATATTAAAAACGGGGCGGTGATCGGGGCCAAAACGCGGGAACTCAGAAATGAGGAGGCCGTCTATGCCATCCTGACCTGGGAGGAGGCCGTCATTGAAATCAAGTATCTCAACGCTCTCAGGGAACAGGAGATCGACAGGCCGCTCATCTCGCTCATCATCGAGGCTTTCCGGCTCAAGGATGAGCGGGAAGGCCGGGGCCACACGAAGACTCAGGGGGAAAAACCGCGCCTCCAGCTCAAACACGTTTCAACCGTCGGCACTCGCATCTCCCTTGATATCGGCTCGCGGATCAAGATGGAATTCACCGGTGTCGATTCAGCCCTGGTCAGTACCCTGGTGGGTATGCTGCCGGACCATCATCTCATCGTCACCACCCCAACACCCTATGCCGCAGTCAAC
>JAUYSF010000226.1 GCA_030696435.1 Desulfoprunum sp.
GACTCAAGAACCAGCAACCTGCTTTTCAAGTGATCTGCCGGTGGCTTCACAACAATTACTTCGCCTCTGCGCTCTGCACTGAAGTCCAAAGCTTTCATAACCTTCGGTCGAACGGTTGCCATCTGCGGTCTCGATGATTCACAAACAATCGTCGCCATAATATTGCCGCCAAAGGCAGGACGTGTCTGTAAAAGCACACCATCTTGCTCGCGGATCTCAAGTTTCGTGCAGTCGGCGGTAAGACCTGTGTTGAGAACGGTTGCCACAGCTGGAATAAAAGACCTGCCGATAGCGGTTGCCCCTGCCAACACTATTTCCGGGCGAAATTGGCGGACCAGATAGGTAAACACCGCAGAATAGCAGTCGTCCCTAAAATCTCCTAAGGCTTCATCGTCGACTAGGATAACGGCATCCGCACCATGACCTATAAGCAACGAGGCAGTCTCACGGGTATCGAAGCCAAGAAGAATGGCGCTGAGCTTTACTCCTCTTCTATCCGCAAGGTTCCGTCCTATGCCTAAAAGTTCAAGAGAAACGGGCGCAAGCTCTCCTCTGCGATACTCACAGAATACCGCCACCCCGGACCATCCGGTTAAATCCTCTTGTGCTTGCCTAGCAAGGACATCAAGGGTAAGAGCACCGGCATCACAACTTTCCACACAGGCGCCGCAAAGGCTGCAGGACTCACCGATCACTGCCAAACCATGCTCGATTGTGATTGCTGCGAAAGGACAATTGTCAGCACATATTCCACAACCAATGCAAAGCTCTTTACTCACTTTCAACATAAAAGTATTCCCTGCCTCATTACAAATACGGTGTCAGCTTTTTTACAAGCTGGTCAATCTGCTCATCAAGAGTGCCTGTCAATACCGATCGCTCTCCCCGAGCTAAGGGGGGGAAAACAGTGACAACTTTGGTTGGCGAACCAGGCAGACCGATGCAGGCCGGGTCAGCCTCAATGGTTTGAGCGCTGAACTTTACGATTTCTGCCTTTTTCGCCTTCATTTTCCCTTTAATCGAGGGAACTCGGGGTTCATTAATGTCTTTCACCACCGAAAGCAACACAGGACAGTCTACCGAAACAACGTCAAAGCCATCATCCATCATCCTTTCAGCAACCAACCCGTTTTCGCTAGCCTCGCGGATCCTTTGCACACATGTCATATAGGGAATGCCAAGGCGGGTGGCAAGGCCCGGACCTACCTGAGCGGTGTCGCCATCAATTGCCTGCTTGCCACATAAAATCAGGTCAAAGCTGCCAATTTTATTAATGGCATGTTCGAGCGTATAGGCGGTAGCCCAGGTATCCGCCCCGGCAAAAGCACGGTCGGAGATAAGGACGGCACTGTCGGCTCCACAGCTTATTGCCTGCCGTAGTACCTCTTCCGCCTGGGGTGGTCCCATGGAAATCACGATTACTTCACCACCACATTTTTCCTTCAGACGCACAGCCTCTTCCAAAGCATACTGATCGTAGGGATTCATGATCGACTGCACTCCCTCGCGCGCCAGTGTGTTGGTAATCGGGTCAAGGCGTACATCCTTGGCGTCCGGAACCTGTTTAATACATACAATGATCTTCATTCAACAACCTGCATTTTGCAAAACCTTGGATTTCTCCATTCACCCTAGTGTTGTCTTTCCTGGATACCTGCCCTGAATTTTTTACGAATATTCTTTATTCAGCTCCTGGCCGATGACATTTCTCTGAATCTGATTGGTACCCTCATAGATCTGGAGGATTTTGGCGTCTCTCATCATTTTTTCGGCTGGATATTCACACATATAACCGTAGCCCCCGAGAACCTGTACGGCATCGGTAGTGACTTTCATCGCCACATCGGTGGCGTAGACCTTGCAAATTGACGATGCCTTCGACATATCTTTTGGATGTTTCTGAATATGTTTGGCTGAGGCGTAGACAAGAGCACGCGCCGATTCAAAACCGATTGCCATGTCCGCAAGCATATGCTGCACCGCCTGGAAAGCGATGATCGGTTTCCCGAACTGCTGTCGTTGCTTGGCGTATTTAACAGCCACATCCAGAGCACCCTGTGCCAACCCTACGCCTAAAGCGGCGATGCCCGGGCGGGATAGATCAAGGGTTTTCATAACGGTAATGAATCCGGTGCCGGGACGACCGATCATTCGATCCTTAGGAATCCGGCAATCTTTGAAGATGAGCTCGGTGGTGGATGATGCCCGTATGCCCATTTTCTTTTCCTTTGGTCCACAGCTAAAACCAGGGTCTCCTTCTTCTACAACAAACAAGGATGCTCCACGAGGACCACGACTTCGATCGGTGATCGCCACCACCGTGTAAATTTGAGCTTCTCCGCCGTTGGTGATCCACTGCTTAGTGCCATTCAGCACCCATTCATCGCCATCCAAGACCGCAGTTGTTTGAATCCCCGAGGCATCCGACCCGGCGTTTGCCTCGGTCAAACCAAAGGCACCAAATTTCTTCCCGGTGGCAACATCAGGGAGATATTTCTCTTTCATCTCCGGTGAACCGGCAAGAATTATCGGATAAACACCAAGAAAATTTGCCGAAAAAGCAGTTCCGACCCCAATACACCCTCGTCCCAATTGTTCAACCGTCAATGCAATGTCAAAACAACCTCCACCAAAGCCACCATACTCCTCCGGAATCGGTACTCCGAAGAGATCGGCACGAGCCATCTCATTGAGGATCTGTCTTGGAAACTCATGTTTTTCATCAAGCTCCGCACGATTGGGAATAATTCGTTCGTCAGTGATCTGCCGAGCAGTATCGACAATCATCTGTTGTTCTTCAGACAAGAAATAATCCATACTCATATCTCCAGTTTACCACCTAATCAAGGTTGCGCCCCAAGTGAACCCACCGCCAAAGGAACAAAATAAAACAGTATCCCCTTCAGCAATCAAGCCATTGCGATTTGCTTCATCAAGGGCAATGGGAATCGATGCAGCAGATGTATTACCATACTTGGATACGTTAATAAATACCTTACGCCGTGGTATATCAAGACGTTCGATGAGATTGTTGAGAATCCGCATATTTGCCTGGTGCGGTATGACAAAATTTATGGCGTCGATTTCAAAACGTTGCTTTTCAAGAAGTCCGCGCACGGCATCTTCCATCGCTCGCACCGCATGTTTAAAAACCTCACGGCCTTCCATTTGGATATATGCCCCACTATTTCCAGCCACAAGAAGATCCGGATTGAGGCTTTCGGGTGCGTGCATATAGAGAAGATCCCAGAGGCTGCCATCCGACATGAGATTGGAACCTATGACCCCACGCTCGGAATCAGAATGGCCGAGTACGGCAGCTCCTGCTCCATCGCCAAAGAGAATACAGGTGTTTCTATCTTGCCAGTTCAGTCGGCCCGACAGGGTTTCTGCACCGATTACCAGAATTTTCATGGAGTGATCTGCACGAATATATTTATCTGCGAGATCTAAACCATAGAGAAAGCCTGAGCAGGCAGCATTGAGATCATAGGCAAAGGCATTTACCGCGCCAATTTCCTTCTGCACAAAGCAGGCACTTGACGGCATAAGCATGTGTGAGCTAATGGTTCCAAGGACGATTAGCCCCAGTTCCTTGGCCGACACTCCGGCTGCAGCCAAGGCATTTTTCGCAGCATTGGCCGCCAACTGGTAGGTTTGTTCTCCTTGACCACCGATATGCCGACTTTCAATGCCGGTTCTGGTCTTAATCCACTCGGCACTAGTATCGACGATGGTTTCAAGCTCTATATTGGTGAGGATCCTTTTCGGCATACAAGATCCGGTCCCTAATACGACAGTTCCCATCAGTTCTCCAGTTCTACGACATTCTTACTGGCAGCCAGACTTTCAAGAATATCCTGATTGATATTGCGCTTGACCATTTTTGCTGCTTCGAGAATTGCATTCTTGATAGCTTGTGAACTTGACTTGCCGTGACAGATTATTCCGACTCCGTCAATGCCCAACAAGGGTGCACCGCCATATTCAGCGTAATCGACACGTTTTCTAAAGGATTTAAAGGCGTGTCGCGCGAGAAAATATCCAATTTTTGCTGAAAAAGATTTGAGAATCTCATCCCGAAGCATCAACATAGCTGCTTCAGCCAAGCCTTCACTCACTTTCAGGCAAATATTGCCGACAAAACCGTCACAGACAATAACGTCAACATTGCCCTGGAAGACATCACGGCCTTCGACATTGCCGATAAAATTCAAGGAACTCTGCTCCAGAAGAGGATAAGTCTCTTTTATCTAACT
>JAUYSF010000376.1 GCA_030696435.1 Desulfoprunum sp.
AAATCAAGCGTTAACTTCGTCGACTGCTCGCTTGCCTTCTTGTTTTCATCTTGATTTAAAACTGGAATTATTATCTCGGAATCGCCTCAGATTTTTTCCCTTCACCACTCTTCCTCAATTGCCGGGGAGATTCCTTTTGACCCTCCTGCAGCTGTCTACCCGCTCCTACACATATCATAAGATAAATTTGACTTTCATTTCTTCCTTTTGATACAATCAACAATACACTGACTATCTATTTGTTTTTTTAGTATAAATTTACAAGCTAGGGGATTCATGCCGTTTACGGACTGACAGCAAAGATCAAACTCGTTGCTACCTCTTCATACCTCACAGAAGGATGCACTATGGATACCAACAAATCATCGTACTGGAGCAATCTGAGTATCTCTTTCAAGACAGCGCTGATCGGTTTTCTGGTCGTCGCAAGCCTTCTGGCCGGCGCCGCCGTATTTTTCATCTCCATGGAGTCATCGCTTATAGATTTTATCCTGAGCGAATATGACAAGAAGATCGAGAACACCTTCAGCAACCAAGCCAAAGTCGACGAGGCCGCCCTCAAGGTCCGCCACTCGATCAACGCCAAGATCAGCGGCGGCATGGCTGGATATTTTGTCTACAATTTCGATCAGGAAGGGCTGAAGAACAATCTAAAAAACCTCCTGGAATTGCCGGACATAGTCGCCGTCCAGGTCGTGGACAGTGAAGGCAAACCCTTTGTGGCCCTGTGGAAAGAGGGCAAGGCAATTCAGACCGGTGACAAGATTGCCGATGGTAAAGGTCAGGATCCCCAAAAGATGTTCTCGGCCGATATCACCTATGACTCGAAAAAAATCGGCTCTGCCACCTTGTATTATACCGACCAATTACTCGTTGAGCAGATGGGCGAAAGCAAAAAAACCCTGGATCAGGAAGTTGGCCTCCTGCGCACGACGATCAGTGGCAAAATCCAAAATGCCGTCTATTCCCAGTGTATCATCTTTGTTTTTGTCGTCCTTTTTCTCATTGTCACCATTTCCCTCACCCTGAAATTTATTGTCGTCAACCGCCTGAAAAAGATCACCGCCGGCCTCAGGGATATCGCCGAGGGTGAAGGAGATTTAACCAAACGACTAAGCGATAGATACAATGATGAGATCGGCGAACTGCGCAAATGGTTCAATGTCTTTGTCGAGAAAATTCAAGCCATTATTATTGACGTGAAAAAGAGTTCTGAAGAACTCGACGGCGCCTCGGATGGCCTGGCCAAGCTTTCGGACCAGATGAAGGTCAGTGCCGATACCACCTCGACCATGGCAACCAGTGTCTCGGATTCCTCCAAGGAGATGAGCCAGAATATGAACTCGGTGGCCGCCGCCATGGAAGAGACCTCAACCAACATCAGCATGGTCGCCGCCGCTTCCGAAGAGATGAATGTCACCATCAATCAAATTTCGGAGAATACCGAACAGGCCCTCAAGATCACAGTCAGTGCAGTGGAACAGACCGCCAGTGCCTCAAAGCAGGTAGATGAACTGGGTCTTGCCGCCAAGGGTATTGAGAAAGTCCTCGAAACCATTTCCGAGATCTCCGATCAGGTGAATCTACTGGCACTGAATGCCACAATTGAGGCGGCCAGAGCCGGTGATGCCGGCAAGGGATTCGCCGTTGTCGCCAACGAAATCAAAGATCTCGCTAAACAGACTGCCCTCGCAACCGGGGAAATCCGCGGCAAGATCGAAGGCATCCAGGCCACCACCCAGGGGACCGTTTCCCAGATAGCCCAAATAGCCAAGGTCGTAAACGAGGTTAACACTATCGTTTCAACCATCGCCACGGCAATTGAAGAGCAGTCTTCCGCCACCAGGGAAATCTCCATGAACGTCTCCCAGGCCAGTGAAGGCGTGACGGAGGTCAATCAGAATGTGGCCCAGAGCAATACCTCGGTCGAAAATATTGCCAATGAAATAGGTGAAGTCACCCAGGCAGCCGCCCAGATATCGGAGAACAGCAATATGGTGAGCAAAAACGCCGAGAAACTGGCCAAACTCTCCCATCAGCTCACCTCTATGGTCGGGAGATTCAAAGTTTGAGGAACTTCAAGGAGACACAACGAACCACGCCAGTTCTGAAGGTGTATTGATTGATGCGGGCCTGTCCCGTCAACCTCACAACCACAGCAAAAAAAAGGAGAAATCATGCGAAATGTACATCGGTTATCAGTAATGCTCTGCGCCTGTATGTTTATCTTGGCAACAACCATGGCCTCCGCTGCAACCTACAAGATCATGACGGAGGATTATCCTCCCTACAATTACATGAAAGACGGCAAGCTCACCGGTCTGGCCACGGAAGTTGTGCAGGAGATCGCCAAACGGATCAGCCACCCGACCGATATTGAGCTCCTGCCCTGGGCCAGAGGGTATGGCCTGATCCAACAACAGGATGGCTTGATCCTCTATTCGATGACCCGGACCGAAGAACGGGAGAAACTTTTTAAATGGGTTGGCCCGGTAGCCTCTAACAAATGGGTGTTCATTGCCAAAAAAGGCAGTGGCATAACCCTCGCTTCACTCGACGATGCCAAAAAAGTTGGAAAAATTGGCGCCTACAAGGATGATGCCTGTGAATTGTTTCTGAAAGCTAACGGTTTCACCAACCTCGACAGCGTGGTTGACGATTCGCAGAACATCCCGAAACTGTTGGCAGATCGGATCAATCTCTGGATCGTTGGGGACGAAATGCAGGCAATTTACAAGGCCAAAGAAAAAGGTGCCAACGATCAGCTCGAAAAAGTCTTTGACATAAAAGATGTCCAGCTCTTCATTGCCTTCAGCAAGAATACCGCAGACAGCGACATCGCCCAGTGGCAGAAGGCCCTGGACGACATGAAGGCGGACGGTACCTATGATGCCATTGTGAAGAAATACATGTGATGGATTTGGGCAGCAAAAGACTGGCCAAGGTTTTTTGCCACGGAAACAGCAGATATCCGATCTACGTTATTTCATCCAAATCCGGAGGAAGATCATGAACAAGGCTTGGGCGCTCATCATTACTGCGGTAGCATTGTTCGTCTTTCCTGGCTCAGTTTTTGCGAAAAAGTCTGTTCTCGTTGTAGAAAGCTATAATGCGGAGTTTCCGTGGGATGCGAGCTATAAAAAAGCCTTGGAAGATTCACTGGGGGCGGATTATAGGCTGGATTTTTTTGAAATGGATACGAAAAGAGTGCCTAAAAACCAGCATCAGAAGATGGCTGACATGGCCTGGGAAAAATATCTCTCGCTCAAGCCGGATTTAGTCATTCTTGGCGACGATGCGGCATTAAAATTCCTCGCGCCTCGTTTTAGCGAAACAAAAACCCCCATCGTCTATCTTGGGATTAACAACAACCCACGTGCTTACCTGCCTAAAACCGCCACAAATTTCACGGGGGTGCTCGAACGGCCATTACTGAAGAGATCCGTCGTCTTTATCAAAAGCTTGCTCCCAGCTGCAAAGAAAATCCTCATCCTTTTCGACACCAATGTCACCTCGGAAATCGTCAAGAAAGAAGTTTTCGAAGATAAGGATTCCATCGAAATTGGTGACCTTCTTATAGACCTCAAAATGCTCGGTGAGCTTAAATCATGGCAAGAGACAGTAGCTTCCACGAAAGGAGAATATGACGCAATCGTCGTAGGCCTCTATCAAGCGGTCGTGGATGCCGAGGGAAAACCCGTCAATGCGGAAGAGTTGATAACCTGGGTCTCACAAAATAGTCCGGTACCGCTCTTCGCTTTCTGGGATTTTGCCGTGGGCGCAACAAAAACCATTGGCGGGCAGGTTATATATGGGAAAGATATGGGGGTATTGGCAAGCGGCTTGGTGAAAAACATCCTGGAAGAAGGTAAATCACCGAAAGATCTCCGGCCCATTTTCAACGACCAGGGACTCTTTCTGTTCAGCAAGGCCCAGCTTGCGAAATGGAAACTCACCCTGCCGGCGCATATCAGCTCCTCAGCCACACTGACAGATTAAAGTATACGTACAGATGCCGAGCTTACGCAGCACAGCCAACCAGACGGTGAAAAACCAATGTTCTTTTCACCGTCTTTCCCTCTACTCAGCTGTGAAAACCATGCGCAAACGTGCCTGTTCAAATAAGCAGATACTCGAAAATACCTCAAAAGGAGGCCAGATGAAAAAGAACCTCGTATTTGTATTGTCTGCTCTGTTGATCTCATGTTTCCTGCCCAACATCGCCCGTGCTGCAAACACCGTCACCCTCGCAAGCCTCGACTGGGAGCCCTATATCGGTGAAAAGCTCAAAGATCAGGGCTACGTGGACAGTCTCGCCCGTGAGGCATTTAAGGCCTCCAACTATACGGTGAAAATCAGTTTCATGCCCTGGGCCCGGGTTGTGGCCATGACTAAAGAAGCCAAGTATGATGGCTATCTGCCGGAGTATTTTGCCGAATCGCTGAAAACCGATTTTCTCGTTTCTGAACCTTTTCCCGGCGGTCCTCTGGGTTTTTTCAAACGAAAGACCGATGCCATCACCTTCAAAACCCTTGAGGATCTGAAAGCCTACAAGATCGGGGTCGTCCGCGATTATGTCAATACCGTCGAATTTGACAAGGCGACTTTCCTGCAAAAGGACGTCGCCAATAATGACATCACCAATCTGAGAAAACTGGTGGGCAAACGACTTGATCTGGTGGTTGTAGACAAATTTGTCGGCCTGTATCTGCTCAAGCAGGATATGCCCGACCAGGCGCAGGAGGTGGAATTCATGGCCCCGGTACTGGAGGAAAAAAGCCTCTATCTCTGCATCTCGAAAAAAACCCCTGATGCCGAGGCCAAGATCAAGGCCTTTAATGACGGTCTAAAAATCATCAAGGATAACGGAACGATTGACGCGTTGCTCAAGGCCAATGGCTTTTAATACAGGGGAAATTGCGTTTTTACTATTCAGGTCGTTGGTATTGGATTCATCGGTATCCAAATCGCTATCAGTATAGAATCCTTGCATGTTTCCGACATGCTCTGATACAAGGCCAGCCAAAACTGGGCCAATGGTTTATCTGTGAGTTGTATATGCATGTGCCGTTCCTCCATCGCCTCTCTTTTGTGCAGGCCCGAAATGTGGTGCTGATTGCCTTTCTGCTGGGCCTCATCACCACAGGCAATCAAATTCGTGGAGATCTGCTGCAGGCACGCCAGGAAAGCAGTTCGACAGTACAGCAGATTCTCCAGATGCAGCAGCAGGCCGCCGCCCAGGCAGCCTGGTCTTTTGATAACACCCTGGCGGCAAATGTGCTGGAAGGTCTGTTTAAGTATAGCCCAACCCTTGAAGCGACAATCTTCAGCGACATCTCGATACTGGCCCATAAAGAACGGAAAGATGCCGGAACCGGCAAGCTTGACTGGCTGGCGAATCAGGTCATAGAGCAAACAGAGTTCACGATCCAGCTCTATATTCCCGGCAAGAAAGAGGTCATCGGGACACTCAGCCTCCGGATAAGCAGCAATCTCATCGCCAGGACATTTTTCGACCGCACCCTGCGCAATATCCTGTCGACCCTTCTCCCTCTTCTCATTCTGTCTTTCGTGCTGGTCCTGATGTTCTACTATTCGCTGACCAAGCCGCTTTTTCATCTGTCAGCCCGCCTGGCTGAAATTGATACCGAGCAGCCGTTGCAATCGCCTCTGGAGATTCCTTCCGGACACCAGAATGATGAATTCGGGCTGGTGGTTTCGACGACCAACAACCTGCTGTTCCAGTTTGATCAACTTCTCTCAAGACACACGGCCACAGAGCAGGAGCTGGTGGTGGCAGAAAAGAAATACCGTTCGATCTTTGACAATGCCCTTGAGGGTATCTACCAGACTACTCTCGACGGCCGGTTTATCAGTGCCAATCCCTTTCTGGCCAAAGTCCTTGGCTATGAAACACCCGAGCAGCTCATAGAAGAGATCACCGATATCGGCAGCCAGCTCTATGTTAACAGGGCAAACCGTGACGAGATGTTGCATCAGCTCGTGCAGGATGGTCATGTGCGGAGCTATGAAAGCCAGTTCTGCCGCAAGGATGGTACTATCCTCTGGGGTAGCCAGAGTACCCGAGTCGTCCGGGACGAGGCCGGCAAGGTCCTCTATATTGAGGGTATGATCTCGGATGTCACCGCCACCAAACAGGCAATGGCTGATTTGGCCAGGCTCGAGGCCCAGCTCATGCAGGCCCAGAAAATGGAGGCTCTGGGCAATCTGGCGGGTGGAGTCGCCCATGATTTCAACAATCTGCTGCAGATCATCGCCGGCTATACCCAGCTCCTTCTCATCGAAAAAGATCAGCAGAATCACGATTACAAGTATCTCTTTGAGGTCAATCAGGCAGCCTCCCGGGCCTCCGAGCTGATCAGGAGGATGCTGACCTTCAGCCGCAAGGTTAACGTAGAGATGATCCAGCTGAATCTGAACGATGTGATCCTGGAATCCCTCCACCTTCTGGAGCGCACCCTGCCCAAAATGGTCTCGATTCAGACCGTGCTCGCAGCGGACCTGGCAATCATCCCGGCGGATCCTACCCAGATGGAACAGGTGATCATGAATCTGGCCAACAACGCCGTCCAGGCCATGGAGGACAGCGGCAGTCTGACCATCGAAACAGAAAATTTCCTGGTCCGGGAGAAGTATATCAACACATATCTCGAACTGGACCCCGGAGACTACGTGCTCATGAAGGTAACCGATACCGGCAAGGGCATGGACGAGGCCACCCGTCAACGTATCTTCGAGCCCTTTTTCACCACGAAGGAACCCGGCAAGGGAACCGGCCTGGGCCTGGCCTCGGTCTACGGCATTGTCACCGGCCACTCCGGCAAGATCACCTGTTACTCGGAACCGGGGATCGGCACGACATTCAAGATATTCCTACCGGTCACTACAGTCAGAGGCCGATCCATCCCCTCCACAAAAACACCTGCCGAACTCACCGGCGGGAATGAAACTATTTTGTTGGTTGATGATGAGGAGGTGATTCTCGCCATTGCCGGTGATATCCTTGAAAAATACGGCTACCGCACCCGGGCCGTCCATTCCGGCGAAGAGGCCCTTGAGCTGTACAACAAGGACATCGGGGCCATAGATCTCATTATTATGGATCTGGGAATGGCGGGCATGGGCGGCAGAAAATGCCTGGCAGAGCTGTTGCTCATCAACCCTGCACTCAAGGTGATTATCGCCTCGGGCTACGGCAACTACGACATCATCAATGATCCTGCGAAATATGGCGCCGCCGCCTTTCTGTCCAAACCCTATCGCCTGGATATATTGGTGGCGACGGTGCGGGGGGTTCTGGACCGTCCGTAACACGAGCTGTTTTGTTTACAAAATGCCGGCTCTCTCGATCTTGAGTCTGCTCCATCCCAACCAATTTTCTTTCTTTTACTTTGACAAGTACCACGGAACATCGTATTCTATTTAACACTTTAATTAAATTACTCCATGCCACGTTTTCTCTCTTTAAAAATCGGACGGTTATCATGTATCAACGTATTAGGCTTTGCACATTCACAGTGTTCCTCTGTGCTTGCGGTGTTCTGCCGGTCCTGGCGGGACAGGATGGCAGCGCCCCACCACCGATACCTGCTGTCTGGACCGCTGAACGGGCAGTAGTGTTTGCCCTTGCCCGGAATCCCGACAGCCATATCGTTGAGACCAAAATCGCTGAGGCGGCAGCGGCGGCGGAGATGGCCAGGGCCGCCGATTACCCCTCTCTTGATCTGGTTACCGAGTATGGTCAGACCAATACCCCGATGTATTCATTTGGCAATATTCTCAACCAGGGGGCCTTTGACAACTCCATCGACTTCAATTCCCCCGGACGTACCGACAATCTCGACGTCAAGGCCCAAGTTCAGTACCGACTTTATAACGGCGGTCGCGACAGGGCCACGGTTGAGGCTGCGGGTGCCCGCCTCACGGCCTCTCGGACCGACCGACTTGCCCTGCATCGGCGACTGGCCTTTGAGGTGGTACGGACCTTTCACGCCATCATTCAGGCCGAGGAAATGACCGGGGTGCGCCAGGCCTCGCTTGCCGCCATCTCCATCTCTCTGGATGTGGCCAAGGCCCGTTTCGAGGCCGGGACTCTGCTACAGGAAGAGCTCCTCAATCTTGAACTGCAGCAGGCGAGCGCCACCGAAAACCTGATCCAGAACAAACACGCCGAGGAGCTGGCCAAACGCCGGTTTCTCAATCTCCTCGGGCTGCCCCGGGGCCAGGTCAAACTCGACCAGCAGACCGGACGCGAGCAGGAATTGCCGGCCACGATCAGTCCGGCCAATCGTCAGGAACTGCGCAGTCTGAAAGCTGCGGTACAGGCTGCCGAGGCCGAATTACAGGTAGCCGAGGCCGGCAAGAGGCCGACCGTCGACAGTTTCGCCAGCTATCAGGTGGACACTGGCACCGTCCTTGATACGACCGGCGATTCCTGGATGGCCGGAGTGCGTATGAACTACAATATCTTTGACGGCCGGCGAACGACAGCGGCGATAACCATGGCCAAAGCCCGACTGCAGGGCACAAAGGCCCTGCTGGCCAAGACGGAGCTGGCCCTGGATCTGGAGGTCCAGCAGGCCGAGCTGGAATACAGCCAGGCCGAGCAGCGCCTGGAGGTCACCGAAAAGATGGTCAAAGTCGCTGAAGAGACCGGTCGGCTCAGCCGGGAGCGTTTCAAACAAGGGGTTATCCTGGCCATTGATCTCATCGACATCGAGACCCGCCTAGCCGATGCCCAGGCCAGGAGATCATCAGCCAAGGCCATGCATCAGGTAGCCTTGGCGAACCTGCGACGGGCCATGGGTCTGCCGCAGTTCTCTGAAAGCCAGGACACAGATAAGGAGAAAGAATAATGAAAGGTGGAGAAAAACTGGGCACTGCCCTTCTGGTTCTGGGGCTTACGATTCTGCCACTGACGGGCTGCAAGGATACCGATAAAGGACAGCAAGAACACACGGCCCAACTTGCCACGGTCAAAGTCTCGGTCTCGACTGCGGCGCTAGAAAAGGCCGGTAAGCAGATTGAAATCATGGGTTCTCTGCAGGCGGTCGAACAGGCCGAGATCTCGGCCCAGGTCAGCGGCAATATTATCGCCCTGCCGGTGGTCCTCGGTTCCAGAGTCACGAAGGGCGACCTGCTGGCGGAGATCAATGCCGGGGAAATCTCGGCCCGCTTGCGCCAGTCGAAGGCCCAGCTCGATCAGGCCAGACGCAATTTTGAGCGGGAAAAAGGGCTCCTTAAAAAGAATGCCGCCACCCCCGAAACCGTCAAATCCCTTGAGGACACCCTGCGGATCGCCACCGCCGCCTATGAAGAGGCGGGCACCATGCTGGCGTACACTCGCATCCTGGCCCCCTTTGCCGGACTTATCACCCGCAAGATGGCCAATGTCGGAGATCTGGCCGCACCAGGAAAACCTCTGCTGCAGCTCGAAAATGAGGCGCGGCTCCAGGTTATGGCCGATATCCCGGAATCGATGATCCTCAAAATCGCTCTCGGTGACCGTCTCGCCGTCTATGTCCCGCCCGCAGACCTGACGGTTGCAGGAACGGTGGCCGAGGTCGCCCCCACG
Organism: Desulfoprunum sp.; assembly: GCA_030696435.1. Taxonomy (GTDB): domain Bacteria; phylum Desulfobacterota; class Desulfobulbia; order Desulfobulbales; family Desulfocapsaceae; genus Desulfoprunum. The sequence continues at coordinate 9,596 of JAUYSF010000376.1, forward strand.
GCCGATCACCTTTCGAGAACGGCACCGATCAAAATCGATATCCCCGCTGATCCACGGCTACGATCCGGTCAGTTTGCCCGGGTATCGATGAGCGGCGGCACTGCCGAGACCATTACCGTGCCTACCACGGCCCTGCTCTCATTCGGACAAATGGAGAGGGTCTTCGTTGTGAAAGATGCTGTTGCCCGTCTGCGTCTCGTGCAGAGCGGGGCGAAAA
>JAUYSF010000422.1 GCA_030696435.1 Desulfoprunum sp.
CGATAATGATAAAGAGCTTTTTCTTGCTCTTAACGCCAGCTTCTGCTTTGGGTTCTTCTTTTTTCTCAGCCATCGTGTATTCCTTGCGGGGTAAGAAGCGTGATTTCTGTTGTCTGCACTCTCTGCGAGGCCCAAATGATACATTTCTATCATAGGCCTTTGCTCGCACAATCTCAAGATTGCAATAAGTATTCCACGATGAAAAGGATAATGGAGAAAGAGAGGATTTGGCAGAGGTACAGGGCAGGGAAAAGAAAAGGGGCTGCCCGGTTGTATCCGGGCGAGCCCCTTTTTTATGAGGAAAGAGTCAAAAAAATGACCTATCGTTTGAGATTGATCAGTTCACCGAGCAGTTCATCAACGGTGGTGATGATTTTGGAGTTGGCTTGAAAACCGCGCTGGACGGTGATCATTTTGACGAATTCAGCACCCATATCGACGTTTGACTGCTCAAGAGAGTTGGTGAAGACCTTGCCGAGTTCTGCTCCCGGCAGACCGGTACGGGGTGTGCCGGAGGAAGAGGTCTCAAGGTACAGATTACTCCCTGCCAGTTCCAGGCCATTACGGTTACCAAATTTAGCCAAGACCAGATTGGCAATCTTGGTCTGTTCGCCATTCGAGTATGAGGCGATAACCACGCCGTCTGCGTCAATGTCCACACCGGTCAGGTTGCCGGCACCATAACCATTCTGATTCTGGGAGATAACCACCGAGTCGCTGTTGAACTGGGTGGTATCAAAGGTTATGGTCAAGTCGGAGGAGGCGGAGCCGTTAGCCCATGGCAGAGCGGCGGCAAGGATGGTGCCGGTGGGGGGGGCCGTGGTTAGGACGCCACTACTATCGAAGGTGAGGGTGCCGGCCGGAGCAGCGCCTACAGTCCCCTGGCCCAAAATGTTTGCAACTGGGGTAGTAGAATCCTCTGCCGTCCAGTAATAGTTCCAGGTATTGGTGGCAGGTAGTGGGGCTTTCCTAAAATAGGTGGTCAACAGATGGGGATTACCGAGGGTATCGAAGATTTGCGTTGAAGATGAATAGTTAAAGGTTGTGGTATCCGTATAATTAAAGAGGGTGGCGGCAGGGATGATGGGCGAGCTCGCGTCGAGATTGGTGTTCAGGGTCATGGCGCTGGTGACATTGCCGGGAATGAGGCCTTGATTGGCCACCTGGATGTCGGTGGGATCGCCGGCAATGAGATCTCCGTTGAGGTCATAGCCTTTACCCTGGACGCGCAACCCTTCCGGGTTCACCAGATTGCCTGATTCATCAAAGCGAAACGCACCGGCCCGTGAGTAATAGATCGTGGCATCTGTGGGTTGTTTGAGCAGAAAGAAACCTTCCCCCTCAATAGCGACATCCAGGCCGGATTCCGTCGATTCGAAGGTACCCTGGCTAAATTGATTATCAACCTTGGACATGCCTACACCGCGGCCGACCTGTGAAGAACCACCGGAGCCGTTGATCCTGCCGGACAGGAGGTCGGCGAAGACGGTTCTCGCACCCTTGAAGCCAATGGTGTTGGTGTTTGCCAGGTTATTGCCGATAACGCTCATGGCCTGCGAGTTGGTGTTCAGGCCGCTGACTCCGCTGTACAGTGCACTTGAAATTCCCATAATTCAACCTCCGTTTAAGAGCCAGTTTGTCGTACAACAACCTGTCTGTATATCATTGCTTTGAAATAAATCACTATCGATATGTTCGTTTTTCGTTATGAACCCTGCTTGTATCGTGTCCTTCTGGCGGTTTGTCGTTGTCTTTAAATCATTTTCAAAAGGGCAATTTCTTCCGGGGTCAATGTCACTGCCACGCCTTCCGGCTCTGAGCCTGTTGGGGCCAAAAGGCGTGCGGCATCCTGGGTGTCAGCCGAAAACTGAGAGGCTGCTGCGGCTGCCTTTGCCACCGCTGAAGATCCTGAGCTGTCTGAAGCCGAAGAGCTTTTTTCATAGACCCCAATGATGGTGTTGAATTCAACCTTTCCTGCCTTAGTGATCAGTACGCCACCGAATTCTCCATCTAGATCAACGCCGGTAACCTCTGACCTGATCAACGGGTTGGCGGCGACGCTTTCCCCTTCGCTGGCCTTGGCCTCGATGACAATTTTATACTTACCATGGGCTGCCGCCTGGCCATTCGTAGCAAGACCGTCCCAGGTGAGGAAATGGTTACCGGCTGTGAGGTCAGTGCCTTTCAGTGTTGCTACAGTAGCCCCGTTCAATTGCAGGGACAGAGTGACAGCCTTGGCCTGTCCGTCAAGCTTGTAGCCCAGGGTGACCGGTTCGCCGGTGAAATTAAAGCTCCCGTCCTGATAGACTGCTTCCTTGCCGATGGTATTGAGGGTCGAGAGTTTGTCCGAGTTGGTGTTTGAGGTCACCAGAGTGTCCATACTGTCATTGAGGTTGTTCAGCTGCTCAAGGGAGCTGAACTGAGCCAGTTGGGCAGTGAACTCTGTGGGATCGTCAGGATTGAGGGGATCCTGATTTTTCAGCTGGGCCACCAGCAGATTGAGAAAATCCTCTTTCCCCATCACCTCATCTTTAGAGGCCGTGGCGGATTTTTTGGCTGCGGTTGAGGAAGCGGTGGCTGCCTGATTGATTGAATCTATATAGTTGCTCATTTTCCTGCTCCTAGGCTCGGATATTGACGCCGGATTCCGGAATGGCGGCCTGAGTCATCGAACTGTCCAGCGTTGTTTCAAATGATGTAGGTGGAAAAGTCTCGTTTTGGGTGGAGGAAAAAGCCTGCCGATTGGGCAAGTTTCCCCCGAATAGGTCAAAATTTCCAACGGTTTCAGGTTTTGAGGTGACAATAATATCTTCGACAACAAAACCCTGTTGTTGCAGAACCGTCCGCAGTTTAGGCATATTCCTTTCGAGTAGCTCCTGCACATGCTGACTCTGGGCTACAACATTGGCCCTGATCGATCCTTCTTTGAGGGTGATATCGATCCTCAGTTCGCCAAGCTCAGCAGGATGCAATTTCAGATTGATCCGGGAATTATCCATCCTGTTCGTCATCTGAAATCTCTGCTGAATCTGATTGAGGATTTCCTGTTCGGTGACCATTACCCCCGAGGGCAGGGTGATGATCTTTCCCTGTTGAGAGGCCTGTTGGTTTGCAGTTGTATCGTGCAATGGAAGACTGAAAAAAGTCGATTTACCAGTCTGATCTCCCTGAATGGAAGAGAGACCGCTGAAGGGCTGAGTGTTTTGGCCGTTATTGGCATTTTCCTGCTGACTCGGTTGCCCGTTGCCTTCTTTTTTCGTCATATCTTCTTTGAGATTTATTTTTCCATCGAGATATTGCTGCTGTATCTCCTGTCGCAGAGAAGGAGTCTTGCTGGAGGCAGGCTCAACAGCTTTATCCGAGAGAAATATATTTTGACTATTTGTCGTACTGATTTCAAGAGTCGAGGCCGTATCGCTTGAACCTGAAGGTATCGCTATGGTCTGGGTGACCTGAGTCGCAGAAGGGGGCTGGAGGCTCCGAGCCACCGGTGCGTTCTGGACAGCAGGTGCAGTCTGGATGACCTGAGCCGCAGCTACGGCCTGGGTGACCTGAGTCGCAGAAGGGGGCTGGATTATCCGAGCCACCGGTGCGGTCTGGACAGCAGGTATGGTCTGGCTGACCTGAGCCGCAGGTACGTTTTCGACGATCTGGGCCGTTGATGCAATCTGGGGAGTCAGATGGGTCAGTTCATCAAGCGAGATAGCAGTTTGCGGCTGCTGTTGGACGGTTATACCCTTGGTTTCGCTGGCGTTGATAATATCCTGTAGCTGGGAAAGCAGTAGGGTAAGGTCCTGTTTTTGAGCCAAAACTCCTGGCTGTACGGTTTGAGGTGGTTGTCCGGTAGCCGTCTGATCTTGTACAAGTTTTGGACTGTCAGGAAGCGTTGCGGTCAACGGCAGGGCAGTTTCTTCTGTGGAGATTTCGGTGGTAAGGGCAAGCATGGCCTGAGAAAAGAGGGGGTTGATCGTCTTCCCCTGTGTCCCGTTGGCATCAAGAACTCCGTTGCTGTTGGCTGAAAGATCGCGGGCAGTCTGTCCGGTGTTGAGCAGTAAATCAGCAGTCGAGAAGGCATTTACCGTACCTGGTTCTGCGTTGAGAAAAATATCGATCTGACCTGATTCGCTCTCGGCAGGAGGAGGTGTCAAAGAGAGAGCAATATGGCTCATGGCCAGAGATTCTGCGACACCTGCGGAGGCGTCCTGTGATGTTGTCGTATCGGCCTTGTTTTCTTTTTCGGCAGTTTTATCGGAAATGGCCTGCGTGAGAAGGGGGGCAAAGGGAGAATCGCTCTCGCCCATGGGGGAATCGCTCTGACTCACTGCTGCTTTGGTGGGTGGGGGCGTCGAGGCAAGAACGATTGCTTCCATGGTTGGCTCACTCAAGTTTCGGTTTTGAAAAAGTTGTACTCAGTTCGGTTGTTTTCTGTTTGGCCATCTGGTCCAGTATCTTGGCTGCGGCCTTGACTTTCATATTTGCCAAGAGATCTGCCGCCAGCTGCTGATCCAGACCGGCAAGGGCCAGGGCAGCCTTTGCTGGGTCCATTTTGTCATAAATTTTAGCGAGATCCTGAGTTTTTTTCAGCTCTTGTGCTGATTTTTCAGCAAGCAGTTCTTCAACTTTCTTCTGCAGGCTTTTCAGTTCAACAAGTTTCTTGTCGATCTCGGCAAGTTTCTTATCGACACTCTCCTCCAGGGTCTTTAGCTCCTTTTGTTTCATGCCAAAGTCTTTTCTCTCATCCTGAAGACGGCTGTTTTCCTTTATGATGTCGTCATACAGGCGCCTCTCTTCGACAGATTGGAATTCTGGTTGTTGCTCTTTTTCGGCGGCATAGGTGCCAACAGTACCGAGGAAAGTGCATACCAGGGCCAGGGCGAAGAGGACGGGCATTATTTTTTTCCGGAAGAGACAGCAGGTGTTCATGGCAGGGCCTTTACTAGAGGGTGAAACGTCGATGAGATACTTTGCCGGATTATTTGTCATGGAAGATGATTGCTATTTCATCAAGCAGGGCTGCCTCTTTTTTATTGAGATACTCCTGCCAGCTCTGGTTCTGTTTTTCTTTTAATTTTTCCATTATTTTTCGTTCTTTACTCCGCTGAATCAGATGTTCTCTTTCATTGGCAACCCTGGCAATTTTTTCAGAGAGGGTCTTTTTTATGGAGATGATCCTGTTCTTGGTAAAGAGGATCTGGTCCTCGTACCGGATCAGATCGAGAATATCTATGCCCTCTGTCTGGAGGCGTTCAAGGGTCACTAAGAGCTGGGTATAGCCGTTTTCTTCTTCCGTCAGCTTATCCTGGACCTTCTGTTTTTCGGTCTGCGCTTCGAAAAGTCGGTTTTTAGCGATATCCTCCAGGCGTTTGCGGTAACTGAGCACGGTGTGCAGCGAAAAAGGTTTCATCGGCGGCTTATGGCAATATCATCCGGGAGAGCTCGGTTCAGGCGTCGTTTACGCGTCGGTTTTTTGGCGCTACATCTTCGTCCTTGCGCTCGGTTAAGAGGCCACCTAGCTCTTCGAGTGTCTGTTTAAGGGAGGACGTTTCGTCAAAATTTTGACGGAGAAAGGAGTTTACCGCCTCGATCTTGCTGATGGCATAATCAATTTTCGGGTTTGAGCCCTTGGCATAGGCCCCGATATTGATCAGATCCTCTGCCTCGGTATAGGTAGCCAGGACATTTCTGGCCTTACCGGCCAACTCCAGGTGTCGGGGGGAAATGATATCGCGCATGACACGACTGGTCGAGTTGAGGATATCAATAGCCGGATAATGATTTTTTGCAGCGATGGACCGGGAGAGGACGATATGGCCATCGAGAATCGACCGAACCGAATCGGCCACCGGTTCGGTCATATCGTCGCCATCGACGAGGACCGTATAGAGCCCGGTGATGGAGCCCTGGCCGCGATATCTGCCTGCGCGTTCGAGGAGTTTTGGCAGGGTGGCAAAAACCGATGGCGTGTAGCCTTTAGTGGTGGGCGGTTCACCGATGGCCAGGCCGATCTCCCGCATGGCCATGGCGAAGCGGGTGACCGAATCCATCATGAGCAGGACGTTTTTGCCCTGCTGGCAGAAGTATTCCGCAATGGCGGTGGCGACAAAGGCGCCGCGCATACGCAGAAGGGGCGATTGATCGGAGGTGACCACCACCACTACCGATCGGTCGAGGCCTTCCTTGCCGAGATCGCGTTCGATAAACTCGCGCACCTCTCTGCCGCGTTCGCCGATCAGGGCAATGACATTGACATCAGCCTTGGCGTAGCGCGCCATCATGCCGAGCAGGACGCTTTTGCCAATACCGGAACCGGCCATGATGCCCATGCGCTGGCCCATACCGCAGGTGAGAAGGCCGTTGATCGCCCGGATGCCGAGATCGAGGGTTTCGGTGATATTTTTACGCTGCATAGGTCCGGGCGGCAAGGCGTACAGTGACCTTTCTTCCGTCAGCGTAGGAGGGGGATGGCCGTCCTGGGGAACTTCCATGGCGTCGATGACCCGGCCAAGGAGATTGATGCCGACCTTGACCGTGGCACTGTCACGAACCACCCTGATAAGACTGCCGGGACCAAGCCCCCGCAGATCTCCGAGAGGCATAAGCAGGGCCTTATTGTCACGGAAACCGACAATTTCGGCATAGACCTGCTTTTTCCCCTGCAGGGCAGTGATCTGGCAGAGTGAGCCGATAGAGGCGTAGGGGCAGAAGCCCTCGACGACAAGGCCGATAATGCGGGTCACCTTGCCCCATACCTTGAGGGTGTTGAGGCTGTTGAGTTGCGTTATGGTGAGGGGCATGGGCTGGTGGGGTTACTCCTGCTGTGAGAAAACGTCTGATGGGCTGCCCCTGCTGCAAAAGGGTGATCAAATTGCTGCAGATCAGGGAAGGGACAACCGATCCTTGATCTTTTCCCGGATTATTTCGAATTGACTGGCAATGGTGGCATCAACGATGCAATTATCTGATTCGACCTTGCAGCCACCTCGTTGTACTTTCGGATCTTTCTTGATGACGATATTATTGAGGCCGTTCACACCGGCGACAAGCTCTGCAGACTTTTCCTGGACCGTGTCAAAGTCTTCGGGGTTGACATAAATGTAGAACTCGTCTGATTTTACAGCACTGTGAATGGCTTCTTCAATGGTGGCCAGAAGGGTCGTATCCTGTTCGAGCACCGAGGTCCGGATGATTTTTTCAGCGATAGCCAGGACCAGGTCCTGCATTTCCGCAAAACTGTTTTTGAGAAGGTTTTCCCGCATCCTGTCAAGCTGTTGGCAGAGCTCCAGGAGGGCGACAGTGGCGGAACCGAAATCCGTTTCGGCGCGCCTCAGCCCCTCTTCAATACCACGGCCAAAGGCCTCTTCGACCATCTGATCAACTACGAGCGGATCAATCCACGAAGCTGTCTCTGGCTCTGGTGCGCCTAATTCTGTCGAATGATCATCAGGAGTCGCTGAATTGCCGGGTAGAGAGTTGTTGCCAAGAAGAGAAACGGCGGGTGTGGCAGGAGGAGCTTTTTGGCTCGGAGAGATCAGATTCTCCCCCTGAAAACCCTGTTCGGCTGAGGTTTTTCCCGGAGGCGCTTCTATGAACGCATGCTTTGGCCGAACGGGGGCAGGCCAGGAGGAGTCCTTTTTTTCGGCTCGCGGCAGAATTTCCTCAGGGCGAAAGTTCTTGGACTCCTTATAAACTTTAGACAAGCTCATCGCCACCACCTCCTCCTCCGAGGATGAGTTTGCCTTCTTCCTCGAGTTTCATGGCAATCTTGACGATGGTCTGCTGCATGAGTTCGACCTCTGAGAGCCGTACCGGTCCCATGGCCTCAAGATCATCCCTGATCATGTCGGCAGCACGGGAGGACATATTGGCAAAGATCTTTTCTTTCATCTCATCCGAGGCGGTTTTAAGGGCCATAGTCAGTGAGTCGTTGTTGATCTCCCGCAGAACCATCTGCAAGGAGCGGCCGTCGAGGGCAACGAGGTTTTCGAAGGTGAACATCTTCCTCCTGATTTCTTCGGCCATGTCCGGGTCGCTCTCTTCCATGGTCTCGAGAATCTCTGAGCTGACGCTTTTGTTCATATAATCAAAAATTTCGACGACCTTATCTATTCCGCCGATCTGTTTCTGCTCCTTGCCACCTACAAGGCCTATTTCCAGGTTCAGGGCCTCTTCGATCCGCGAGATAACCTCCGGGGAAACCCGTTCAATCTTGGCTATCCTGTAAACCACATCCGCCCTGATATCTTCAGGAATATGGCTGAGAATCTCGCTTGCATGCTCAACATTCTGGGTGGAAAGGACGAGGGCGATGGTCTGCGGGTGTTCCTTTTCAAGAAGCGCAGCTACCATATGTGGCGCCATGAGGGCTATGGTCTCAAGAGAACGGGTTTCCGTGCCGGAAACGAACTGTTCAAACAGGGCAGAGGCCCGGACCTTGCCTTCCTTGCCGGTTGCCGCAAAGGCCTTTTTGACGAATTCGCTGCCCTTGACAAACAGACCGGCGTGTTTGGTCGCTGATTCCCGGTAATTATCGAATACTTTCTGTTTGATATTGGTGGGAATGTGTTCGATGTTGGCCATTGTTCTGGTCACCTGTCGAACCTCTTCATCGCTCAGTTCTTCAAATATCCTGGCGGTCGCTTCCTCTCCGAGGCAGATGAGCAGGACTGCCGCTTTGTTCAGTCCCGTAAGTGTTTCAATAGCCATGGATTATCCTTCCTGGATCCAGTTTTTAATAATATGAGCGGTAGGGATGTGATTGCGCATGATCTCACGGCGTAAGGAGGTGACGGCTTCATCAACGGGGATTATTATTTCTTCCTCGGCGCGCTCAGAAGTTTGCGCCCTCTCGAGTTCATCCACAGTTTTGTAGTGCCGGGTGACCTCG
>JAUYSF010000480.1 GCA_030696435.1 Desulfoprunum sp.
TCTCCATTCGTTTTTCCTTTGATAGATGCGTTTTTTGATGCGTTGCAACTCTCTCTTCAGTCTCGATCCGCCCCCTTGCTTTCATGCTCAACCTAGCATAAACATCAGTCTTTTCAATAATAAAAAGATTATTGCTGGTGAGTGTGCAGTGAAGAATGTATGCCGCTTTCGCCTCTATCCGGCTTTGAGGTGGGATCGATATGCCTGTTCTCTTGTCTGGCTGGCAAATAATGATTAGAGGAATAGAGAAATAGAGCAGATGATTGACCAGATCTCGTCATTCTATAACAACTGTACAGCGGAGCATAGATTGTCCTATGACCACGCACGTAATTCTTGCCGGCTGGCTGATTGATGGCAGCGGTGGACCGAACCGGAAAGCTGTTCTGTTGACGATAGAAGATGGCATCATCAACGCTGTTGCCCCCTTTGACCGGCAAAACCCTCCTGATCCAGCCTGTGTAACCGACCTGTCTTTTGCCACCATTTCCCCACCCTTTGTCGACTGTCATGTCCATCTGGCCTTTTCCGGAACCATAGACCAGGTGGCCAGGAAACAACAGACTGAGGCCTCGTACGACGAAATCCGGCCAATTATCCGGCGGCATCTCGGCTATCTCTTCCGACACGGGGTTCTTGCCCTGCGGGATGCCGGAGACGGGCAGGGCCATGTTCTGCGTTATAGGACTGAATCTCTTGCTGATCCCGGAGAACCACCGGTTGTGCAGGTTGTCGGGCGGGCCTGGTATCAGCGAGGTCGCTACGGCAGGATGATCGGCAGGTGTCCGGCGGAGAACGATAGCCTGGAGAAGGCATTTGTCCTTGAAACCGATCAGGGCGATCTGGTGAAACTGGTCAACTCCGGGGTAAACAGTCTGCATGAGTTTGCCAAAGAGACGAAACCGCAGTTTTCTGTTGAGGAGATGAAACAGGTTGTGAGGTTGGCCGAGAAGGCCGGAAAGAAGGTGATGGTCCATGCCAATGGCAGAATCCCTGTGCGGCAGGCCCTTGAGGCGGGATGCCATTCGATTGAGCACGGCTATTTCATGGGCCGGGAGAATCTGCAGCGTATGGCGGAAAAACAGGTGGTTCTGGTACCGACTCTTTACGCCATGAAGGCCTGTGCGGAAATGGCCGATACCCCCGGCGAGAGAAAGATAGCGCAAAAAAATCTGGCCCATCAGCTTGAACAAGTGGCCCTTGCCAGGGAACTCGGGGTAAGGGTCGCCCTTGGGACAGATGCGGGGAGCCTCGGTGTGCTGCACGGAGAGGCTGTGGTTGAAGAGTTGAAACTGCTGATCAAGGCCGGCTTTTCCCTGGCCGAGGCCATACAATGTGCGACATACAACGGGGCGCAGCTGCTCGGCATTGATATGGGCCGTATTGCCGCCGGAAGACCCGCGCACTTTCTGGTCAGCCGTGGTACGCCGGCCCAGCTCCCACGCAAATTCTCCTATCTTGAGGCCATATATTTGGACGGCAAACCCAGCCTATTTTACAGGAAAAATCCCGTCCGGCATTAAACAGGGACACTCCCCTTATTTTTAAAAAGGAAAATAGGGGGAGTGTCCCTAGTTAAGTCCCAACTATGATCGGAAAGGACTTTTGTCATGAATAAGAAGGCCATTTGGTGTACTCCGGGATTGCGCCGTTTCGTTTGGATCCTCGCCCTCCTGTCATGTGTTATTCTCCCGAGTGCCACTGCCTGTGGTGCCGGCGCGGAAGGCCAGGCGGCGCGGCCTATCCGGGTGGTTATGGATAATAATTATCCGCCTTACGTCTTTCTGGATGGCGACGGTATCCTGCAGGGAATTCTTGTTGATCAGTGGCGGCTTTGGCAGAAGAAGACCGGCACCCCGGTCGAGATCAAGGCTATAGACTGGGGCAGTGCACTGAAGGGCATGAAGGAAGGGGATTTCGATGTCATCGATACGATCTTTAAGACCGAAGAACGTTCTGGTTGGCTGGATTTCACCCGGCCCTATGCCCGTCTCGAAGTTCCGGTGTTCTTCAATAAGGAAATCAGTGGCATATCCGGGGTCGAATCGCTGAAGGGATTTGCTGTGGCTGCCAAGGAGGGCGATGCCGCAGTCGACCTTCTGCGCAGCCATGGAGTTGAAAATCTCCTCCTCTTCAAAGGGTATGAGGAGATTATCCGGGCCGCCAAGGAACACAAGGTCAATGTCTTTGTGGTCGATAAACCTCCTGCCCTGTATTTTCTCTACAAATACGGAATCCAGGGGCAATATAAGGAATCTCCTCCTCTTGATGTCGGCCAGTTTCACCGGGCCGTCAAAAAAGGTGACAAAGCGCTGCTGCAACAGATCGAGGTGGGGTTCGCCCGGATTTCAACCAAGGAGCTGCAGCAGATTGAGGAAAAATGGTATGGATCCCCTATCCTGCGTTCTGTCCGTGTCGAATATTTCCTGGCCGGTGCCGGAATCCTCTGTCTTTTGATTCTTAGCCTGTTCTTCTGGAACCGTTCACTCAGAAAGGCCGTCGAAAACCGCACGCGCGAATTGCAGATCAGCGAGGAACGCTATCGACAGCTCTTCAATGCCGAATCCGATGCCATTGTCGTCATTGATATCGAGACCCTCAGCCACGTTGAAGTGAACGAGGCTGCCGTCGATCTCTATGGCTATAGCCACGACGAACTCATGGCCCTGCGCTCCACCGACCTTTCCGCCGACCCGGAAGAGACCCTGCGGCAGATCACCGGCGGCAGCGGGCGGGTCCGCATCCCTCTGCGTTATCATCGCAAAAAAGACGGCACTGTTTTTCCGGTTGAGATCGGTGCCCGCTTTTTCGAACTTAACGGGCGGAACCTGCTTCTTGCTGCCATGCGCGACATTTCAGAACGTCTGCAGACCGAGGAATCGATGCGGGAAAACCGTCGTTTTCTCATTGACCTGATAGAGAACAGCGGCACACTTATTTTTGTCAAAGATAGGGCAGGGCGCTATGAGTTGGTCAATCGCAAATGGGAAGAAGTCACCGGCCTGCAGCGTGAAAACGTCCTTGCCAGAACGGATGAAGAGCTGTTCCCCGGTTATGTCGGCGAGCAATTCCGGCGCAATGATCTCGATGTTATCGAATCAGGTGAAGTGCAGGAAAAGGAAGAGGTTCTTGAGAGGGAAAACGCCAGGCGGTATTTTCTGTCGATTAAATTTCCGTTGCGCAATGAAAAGGGCAGCATTACCGGTATTTGCGGCATGACGACTGAGATCACGGAACGCAGACAGGCCGAGGAAGAGCGGGAAAGGCTTCGCGGCCAGTTGTCTCAGTCCCACAAGATGGAGTCCATAGGTCGGCTAGCCGGTGGTATCGCTCATGATTTCAATAACATGCTCGGGGTGATTCTCGGTCATACCGAGCTGGCCCTCCTGCGGGTTCCTTCTTCGGAGCAGATTCATAGCAATCTGAAAGAGGTCGAGAAAGCGGCCAGGCGATCCGCTGATCTGACCCGGCAGTTGCTGGCCTTTGCCCGCAAACAGACGGTTGTGCCCAAGGTTCTCGACCTCAACGAGACGGTGACCGGCATGCTCAACATGCTTCGGCGGCTTATCGGCGAAGATATTGATCTTGTTTGGACACCGACAGAGGGCCTTTGGCAGATCAAAATGGATCCCAGTCAGATAGATCAGGTCCTCGCCAACCTCTGCGCCAATGGCCGGGATTCCATAACCAATATTGGCAGAGTGGTGATCAGCACCGAGAATGCAAACATCAGTGCGGCCTACTGCACGGAGCACGAGGGCTGCGCAGCCGGTGAGTATGTCATGCTGTCGGTGACGGATAACGGCTGTGGCATGGACCGCGAGACTCTGGCCCTGCTGTTCGAGCCTTTCTATACCACCAAAGAGGTCGGCAAGGGAACCGGGCTCGGTCTGGCGACGGTCTATGGCATTGTGCAGCAGAATAAAGGATTCATCAAGGTCGACAGTGAGCCGGGCCAGGGGACGAGCTTTAAGGTCTATCTGCCGCGGTACAGCGAGCCGGTTGTAAATTTTATGCAACAAGATGTGACGGAACCTCTGTCGTTTGGTGCGGGCACCGTTCTGCTGGTTGAAGATGAGCCGGCCATTCTGGAGATGGCCACGCAGATGTTGGAAAAGATCGGCTACCGGGTGTTGACGGCTGAGACACCGTCTGCGGCCATCCGCTTGGCGCATGAGCATGTCGGGCGAATCGATCTTCTGCTGACCGATGTCATCATGCCTGAGATGAATGGCTGGGAACTTTCGCAGAAAATTCTGCAAATTCAGCCCGGTATGAAACGGCTCTTTACTTCGGGTTATACAGCAAATGCCATTGCCCACCACAGCGTGCTTGACGAGAGCCTGCACTTTATTCAAAAGCCCTTCACGATGCAGGAGCTTTCCAGCAAGGTTTGCCTGGCCATGGAACGGGAGCCGGAGGGCGGCTGAAAAGTGCCGGAGTCATGACGTCGTCCTTTACTTTGGTCCTCCTGAAACCATACAATAGAGGTACAGCAGGTATGCAAGATCCCCAAGTATTACAGGTGTGAAGAATGGCTGAAAAACCATCCTACGAAGAGTTGATCGAAAAGATTGCCCGCTTGGAGAGCGAGGTGCTTGCAGGCCGGCAGTTTGAGAAAACAGTTCGACAGCAGGAAGAATATCTGAGAGAGAGCGAGGCGAAGTTCCGTCTGCTCTTTGAGAGGACACCCGTCAGCTATCAATCGCTCGATATCGACGGGAATTTCCTTGAGGTCAATCAGGCCTGGCTCGAGACCCTGGGGTATACCCGAGATGAGGTGATCGGCAGGTCCTTTGCTGATTTTCTGCATCCCGACTGGGTTGAACCTTTTAGGGAAAACTGTCCACGTTTCAAAGCCTTAGGCGAAGTGCTCGGCGTGGAATTCGAGATGCGCAAAAAAGATGGTTCGACCATCATGGTGGCATTCAACGGCAAAATAAGTAGAGACCCAGAAGGCAGTTTTCTACAGACCCATTGTGTTTTCAGCAATATCTCAGAGCGCAGACAGTCGGAATTGGCCCTTGCCGAGAGTGAACATCGTCATCGGGTGATCTTTGAAAATTCACCTCTGGGCATGATCAGGTTTGCAGCAGACGGCACCATCCTGGATTGTAATGAGAAGTTTATCGAACTCATGGGTTCAACGCGGGAAAAGCTCATCGGCTTCAACACTGCCCGCCAGAGCTCACCAAAGATGCAGGAGGCCATCAAGAAGGCCCTGGCCGGAGAGGCCTCGGTTTATGATGATACCTATACCTCCGTGACCGGCGGCTAGACATCATATCTGCGAGTGGTTTTCAATCCCGTGAGCCCCGGCCAGTCGCCCTCGGCCGTCATCGCCACTTTGGAGGACGTCACTGCGCGCAGGCTTGCCGAGCAGGTGAGCGAGAGG
>JAUYSF010000481.1 GCA_030696435.1 Desulfoprunum sp.
AGATAATAAAGCGATCATCATATCTCTCTGCAAGCTCGAGCACCAGTTCATGCATCTTTGCAGAACCGAGCAACTCAGAAGGATTGACAGGCGACCTGCCGCTTGCCAGGAGTGTCATTTTGTCCACAGAGGTCTTCTGGATCAAATTGGCCAGATCAGTACCGTTCTGCAGATAATCTGACAGACCTCGATCACTGGAGAGACCAAAAAGCCTGGCAAGTGTAGGCCGCCGCAGATCACAATCCACCAGCAGGGCTCGCTGGTCTACCCCTTGTGCCAGAGAAAGCCCCAGATTGGCACAGACAAAGCTCTTACCCTCTCTGGGAGCCGTGGAGGCAATCAAAATAGTCCGGTAGATTTTTGTTTCATCGTCGGGATATAAAATGCGCGAACGCAGCACGCGAAACGACTCAGATGTCTCAGTCGAACCACTCATGGCAAGGGAGAGCCGCTCGTCCCAATGACCGGACCGTAGATCTTTTTCCCTCTCATTTTTTTTCAAGCCCGATTCTCGCTTCCCGCTATCCCTCGTGAGAATGATATCAGCGGTATCTATGCTGCCATCATCAGAGACCCTGCCTTCTCCGGTTGTGCCGATCTCCGCTTTTTCTAGGGCCTTCGCAATCTTTCCCATAACTTTTTCACCGTTTACAAGGCATTATTCCAATTCTACATCAAACGTTAACTTTGTCGGCTACACTGTGCGGCTCCTCGCCGTACTCAATGTACTGTCTCGTCGCTGCTCGCTTGCCTTCGCGTTCTCATTTTGATTTAGAAACGGAATGAGACAATATGCTGCCATAATTTCTGAATCCAATCATTTCTGTAGGCTATATACACTCCTATAGCCTCTGCTATCACCACAACAATTACAATCCCGAGCCATAACGTGCTCCCCCATTGCTCTTTTCCGGGCAGATAGAAGGTCTTCTCATCACCGGGAATACACAGCTCATCAACACATCTCTGAATAATCTTCTCGTCGATGAGCAAGGTATCGCTCACAAAGCCACTCAGCAGGGCTGAGTCACAAAGTATATTAATGAGCCGGGGATTTCCACCGGTCGCCTGATGGATAAGCCCTATGGCCTTTTCCGTAAAGATCTGTCTTCTCTGCGCCCCAGCCTTGTCCAGCCGAAAGAGAATGTATTGGCCGGTATCTTCCCGTGAGAGAGGATCTATATGATAACGGATCGCAATGCGTTGCCGCAGGGGCAGGAGACGATCAATTGCCAGATGTTCGAGAAGCTCCGGCTGACCGATCAGAAAAATACTGAGGACCGTCTGGGCCTCAGGAGAGAGGTTAGCCAGAAAACGAACCTCTTCCAGAAGTGCAACCGGCACTGCCTGAGCCTCATCAAGGATGAGGAGAATCTTGCTCGCTTGTTTTTGGCAATCTTCGATAAGTTTGGCAAAGTGCAGCAGAAACCTCGCCTTGTTACCATCAAACGACAAGTCCAGTTGAGCGGCAAGGTAGTAATAAAAATCGGCTATCTCAAGTGTAGGGTTTGACAGTATGCAGAGATATCCAGGGCAATCAAGGCTCTTGGCAAGGACATTAATGAGGGTGGTTTTACCCGTCCCTATGCCTCCCGTCAGTACCAGAAACCCCTTGTTCGAGAGCACTCCATATCTGAGAACGGCCAATGCCTCTTGGTAGGACTCACTGAGAAAAAGGGTCTGTGAGTCTGGTGTCAGCTCAAACGGCTGAGAGTGCAGACCGTAATGTTGGCGATACATATGCTCCCCTTAGATGCCGCACTATACAATAATCAAACCCCGCCGCCAGAAATAGAAAAAGAAGGCGGCAACCATCAGGGCAGCGATGAGACCTACGAGCAGGCCGACCCGAAACTTTCGCTTGCGCCAGACCCTTTCCTTCCCTGTTTCGATCAAGGGAACGGAACAGGCGACCCGAACACCGAGATATTTCTCCAGTTCATTGACATCGCGAAACGAAGAATCGAGAAAATCCCTGGTAAGAGGTACACCAAACCCAAGCCCCAGGCCCACAAGAAGTGCCAGGCCAAGTATCTTTGCAAAGTCGGGTTTAATAGGCTTCCCGGGAAAACGGGCGGGATCTACAATCTTGAACTGGCTGCCCTTCTGGCGTTTTTCAAGATTGAGCATCGATTTGGCCTCCAGATCTGATGAGACGAGAAAATCGTAATGCCGCTTGAGTTCTCCATACTCCCGCGTCAGGGCCGACCACTCCGCCTCCCGCACCGGGGCAGCATTGACCCATTGTTCATATTGGGATATGGCCTTCTTGAGCTGCTCCTTTTCCTCGATAATATTCTGTATATTCAAGGTGATATTTTTCAATTGTGTCTCAAGCTGCAGGATCACCTGATCCGAGGTGTTTTGCTTCACCTCGCCGACCTGCTTCGGCTGTCCCTCATCCCCCTCACCTTGAGCAAGATCATTCTCCAGTTTGGTAATAAGTTTTTTCGCCCGCTTAACATCAGGATGATTCTCCGTATACTTGATGCGCAGATTCTGTAAAATCCCTCGCAACTGGAGCAATTTGTCAGCGGTACTGAGATGCGTTGCTGCGTCAACCTCCGAGGCTGGTTTATCCGCCCTGCCGTCGATAGGAAGAGCGACGTCTGAGGTCATCAGTTTGCGTCGGTTGGCGATTTGATCCTGAATCAGGACCATGGTTCGCTCCTGTTCCTGGATGCTTTCCTGTTTTCCCTGGTACTGTTCCTGTAAGGCAATGAGACGTGAGACATTCGTCAAGCGCTGTTCAGACAGCTCATTATAGTGCTTGAGCTTATAATCCCTCATCGTCGCCTCTTTCTGGTCCATGACCGTTTTAGCCATCTCCAGCTCGTCACTGGTATAAGATGAGGTTTCGGAGGCGCGCTCTTCACGATACTTAAGATTCTCTTCAATGAACTTAGCAGCGAGAGAATTCGTCACCTTGACCACTTTTTCAGGCTCACTACCCGAAAAAGTGATCTGAAAAATATCACCTTGCTTTGATGGTTCAATCTCGATGTCTTTTCTCATAAGATCGACCACATCCTCCATAGGGAGGCGCTTTCTCGCGAGTGTGTATAGATCTAATGTGGTGATCGCGTTCTCGAGATTGGTTCTGCTGGTGACAATCTGGGTCAGGGTCGAGACGACATCACGTATTGCCGCCTCCAAATCAGGGGACATTTTGTTGGGACTGACCTTCTGCTGCTGGTAACTCAGGAGTGAAGTGGCTTGATAAATTTTCGGCGTTTTCAGATATACCCCAAGACCTATCGGCAGGCTGAGCAGGATGCTGGCAATGACAAAGGCCTTCCAGCGCAGGAAGAGATCGAGGTATTTTTTCAGTAATTGGTTCTGTTGTTGATCCATAATTCAGCACTACTCACAGGAGGTTGTAGTTCAGACGCGGTTTGAACTCAGTGGATTATTCATGAGTAAGAGTTCCAAATAACCAATTCTTCAAATAATTACGCTCCGGCATTGGTTTTTCCTGAGCTTATCGGCACACCGCAGGAAAAACAAGATCTATTGAAAATCCTCAGGGGAAAAGGAAACCACCTCAGTGATCTGCTGCCGTCCCATGAACAGCATGAGCAGGCGATCAAGCCCCAGGGCAATCCCGGCTGCTGACGATATCTTCCCAAGATCGTTAAGGAAAAATTCAGGCAATCCTGCATGCTGTCTGCCTTTTTGCTCTATCAGATCGAGTTCATGGAGGAATCGTGCTCGCTGTTCATCGGCTGCCGTCAGCTCGGAAAATCCGTTGGCCAGTTCAATTCCCCGCCAATACAGCTCAAAGCGCTCAGCCTTGCCGGGATCATCGATTTTCGCCCTGGCAAGAGAGGCCAATTCTCGGGGGTAATCATAGAGAAACACAGGGGATTCATTGCCGAGATGGGGCTCAACGAATTCGACGAGGATCTCGTCAAAACAATCATCGTTCAAGGCCTGATCGAGCGCTATCGGGCTGAATCGAGCGAAGGCCTCATCAACAGCCAGACGCTGCCACGGCCCCTCAAGGTTGCTGGCATTAAAGGCGTTTTCTAGTCGACCTGCGGCCTTGCCCAGAAATCCAGCCAGCCCACTGGCAGCATGACGGAGAAGCTCTTCGCAGTCATTCATCAAATGGGAATAATCGGCATCGGTCCGATACCATTCCAGCATAGTGAATTCTTCAAGATGATGACGGCCCCTTTCTTCCTTGCGGAAACAGGGACAAACCTGAAATATTTTATCACAACCGTTTGCCAGAAGGCGCTTCATGCAGAGTTCAGGTGAAGTCTGCAGATACTGACCTTCTGAAGTCAGAGGAATGATGTTGTTTTCGGGAATAATGATAGGCTGGCGAAGTGGGGTATCCACCTCCAAAAATCCCTGCTGAGT
>JAUYSF010000021.1 GCA_030696435.1 Desulfoprunum sp.
CAGTCACACTTTCACACCTCGACACCGCTACCCTTTTCCTACAAACAGATCCAGCTTTTTTGGTTCTGTTTGCTGGATGTCCAGGCCCTGTTCAGTTTTTACAATCGCACTCTGGCCGGCACAACCACCGAAAAGATGCTCATCCAACTACGGACGCGGCTGTATGACCACCTTCAGTCCTTGCCAATAAGCTACTTCCATGCCCGAAAACACGGAGAAACCCTGGCCCTTCTGACAAACGATGCCGCTGTCTTGAGCGGCTTTGTAACCACTACCGCAGTCAGTCTGTTGCCGCACTTCGGCACCGCCTGCGGAGCCCTGGTATGTATCTTTATGATCAGTCCGCTGATCGCCCTACTCTCCGCACTGCTCATCCCCTTTTTCTACCTCGCAACCAAAATCCTCGGACGCGGTATCCGCCTCATCTCGCGGCAGCTCATGCAGCAATATGCCGAGACCTTCTCCCTTGCTGAAGAAAACCTCGCTACTCTGCCAATCATTAAATCCTTCACCAGGGAGCCTCTTGAATCACGCCGCTTTGCCGATAGCAACAGTGAACTTTTTCGGCTATCAGCTAAATATATTCAGGCCCAGGCGAAATTGGCGCCTGTCATGAAATTGTTCTCTACCACCATCATTCTGATTATCCTGCTGATTATCAGTGACGATATTACCTCAGGGAAATTGCAGGCTGGTGATATTGTTAGTCTCATGCTCTATGGCATGCTGTTGACGCAACCTATCAGCAGACTTGCAGATACCTACGGCCAGGTTCAGCGGGCTATGGGGGCCGCAGAAAGAATGTTGGCAGTTTTTTCGGTCAGACCTGAAGACCATTCCAAAGGTTTTCCCCTTCCACCGGTCCGGGGGCAGATACATTTTTCCGGAGTATCATTTACCTATCCGGGCAGAGACCTTTTGTTAGATCGTCTCGATCTCCAGATCGCCCAGGGCGAGACGGTGGCAATTACCGGGGTGAATGGCGCGGGCAAAAGCACAATCGCCCATCTCCTCATGCGCTTTGCCAAACCACATGAGGGAATGATTTTTATCGACGGCATCAACATCAGCGATGTCAGGCTCGATAGCCTGCGCTCCCAGATTGGCCTGGTGCAGCAGCAGGTCCTGCTGCAAAATAGCACCGTTGCTGAGAATATCCTCTTCGGTAGACCGGGGGCTGATCAGAAGGCCATCGAAGCGGCTGCCAGGGCAGCGCACGCCCACGAGTTCATCGAAAAACTGCCGCAGGGTTACAATACCCTCATCGGCGATCAGGGCATCAGGCTCTCCGGTGGCCAAAAACAGCGCCTTTCTCTGGCCCGTGCCCTGCTCAAAGACCCGGCTATCCTCATCCTCGATGAAGCCACCGCTATGTTCGACCCTGAAGGAGAGGTGAGTTTCATCAGGGAAAACCGGGATCTGCTGAGCAGGCGAACCGTCATTCTGATAACCCACCGCCCAGCGAGTCTGGCCCTGGCGGACCGCATCCTGCGCCTTGAAAATGGTATCTTGACGCCTGCCTAGACGATCAGGTATTTTACAACTTCTCTTTGACCTACAGATTTTATATACAGTCAACAGGATCCCTGATGTCATCTTCTCTTCCACTTACAGTCCTGATCCTGGCAGCCGGCAAAGGTACCAGGATGAAATCAACCATGGCCAAGGTCCTGCACGAGGTGTTCTACGTGCCGATGATCCAGCATGTCCTCGAAGCTGTTCTCCCCCTTCAGCCATCTCGTACCCTGGTGGTTATTGGCCACCAGCAAGAGGAAGTGCGAAAGGCGCTTCACGGTTTTCCGGTCGATTATGTTACGCAGGAAAAACAGCTGGGCACCGGTCATGCCGTGCTCGCTGCGGAACAGACACTTACCGGGACTGAGGGGACGGTCATGATCGTCTGCGGTGATACTCCACTCATCAGGGCTACAACCTTGCAGGAGATGTTTGACTCTCACTGTGCCCGTTCTGCAAGCCTGACCTTGATGACCACACAACTCGAAAATCCGTGCAATTACGGACGGATCCTTATGGCCCCCAATGGCGCAGTGGCCGGGATTGTCGAAGAAAAGGATGCCACCCCCGAGCAGAAAACCATCCGGGAAATCAACGCCGGCATCTACTGTGTCAAAAAAGAATTTCTGTTTGAGGCGCTGCACCAGGTCGGCACGGACAACAGCCAGGGCGAGGTATACCTTACCGATATTGTCTCGCTGGCCGTAGCCGCAGGCCTCAGGGTAGAGCGCTTTGTCACCCCGAAAGCCCAGGATGTTCTCGGGGTCAACTCCCGGGTCGAACTGGCAGCGGCCCATAGAGAAATCCAGTCCAGGCGCAATATCGAGTTGATGCTCCAGGGTGTGAGTATGCACAGCCCCGAGACTATTTCCGTCTCAACTGGCACAACTATTGGCCGGGATACCCTGCTCATGGCCAGTGTGCAAATCCATGGATTAAGCAGGATCGGCAAATCGTGCCGCATTGAGCCGGGTGTCATTCTCCATGATTGTGTACTTGGCGACAATGTCCACGTCGGCGCCTACAGTTATCTCAAGGATTGCACAGTGCCATCGGAGACTGTCATAGGCCCTTTTAGCCAGGATTTCGCAGCCGAAAGGCCCTGAAGCATCTCCTACAATTTTATTATCAGTCTGAATTATTGACCATATCTTGACGGAGCAGAGCATGAGCAAACCCAAATCAATGTACTCAACCATCCTCGGCGACCATTTCCCCATGGAGATGACGATCTCTTTTGGCGATCAGACCCTGGTCTATCGCAAACGGACCTGGAAGATTCCACAGGAAGATGGCAGTGTTGACGAACGTGGGGTCCGCTATGGCGAAAACCCCGACCAGGAGGCCGCCCTTTATGAATTGGTCAACGGCAATTTGGCATTGGGCGACTGCTCCTTCATCGAACCGGGAAATGGGCTTGTGTCGGCGATCCAGGTTGAAGACATGCTGCAAGTCGGCAAACATCCCGGCAAGATCAATCTGACAGATATCGATAACGGCCTCAATATTCTCAAATACCTGATGGATCGGCCGGCCGCTGTCATACTCAAGCACAACAACCCCTGTGGTGCGGCCTATGGCGCAACCCTGGCACAGGCCTTTGACAGGGCCAACCGCTGTGACCGCATCGCGGCCTTTGGTGGAGCAGTGGTCATGAGCCGAGCCTGCGACCGAGACACGGCGGAACTCCTCGCCTCGAACTATTTGGAGGTGGTCTGTGCCCCGGATTTTGAGGAAGGAAGCTTGGAAATCCTAAAAAAGGGAAAAAACCTACGGATTATCCGGATCGCCGCAATCGACCGCCTGGCTGAGTTCGAGAAATTCCGCGTTATCGATTTCAAGAGCCTGATTGACGGTGGCATGATCGTCCAGCAGTCGGCCATCAACTCCATCCGCACACCGACTGATCTCAAACCGGCAATCGCAACCTGGCAGGGCAAGGAATACCGCTGCGAGCGCCAGCCCACCCAGCGGGAGATTGACGACATGCTCTTTGGCTGGGCCGTCGAACACGGTGTCACTTCCAACTCTGTGCTATATGTCAAGGATGGCTGTACCGTGGGCATCGGCACGGGAGAGCAAGATCGGGTCGGTGTGGCGGAGATTGCCGTGCACAAGGCCTATATCAAATACGCAGACATCCTCTGCTTTGATGCCTACGGCATACCTTACGCCGATCTGGAACTGGCTATCAGCAAGGGTCAGCGTGACAAAGCAGAAAAAGAGGAGATCGATGTGCAGGTAAAAAATGAGAGGGCCGGCATCCCCGGCTCGGTGATGATCTCCGATGCCTTCTTCCCCTTTCGGGATGGGGCAGATGTAGGAATAAGACAAGGGATTTCCGCCATCCTACAGGCCGGTGGCTCAATGCGTGACTTTGAGACTATTGAGGCCTGTAATGAGACTGATCCGCAGGTGGCTATGATGTTTACTGGACAACGATCTTTTAAGCACTGAAACATACACAATCTATTGATTAAGAAATGAGCGGAAGCTTTCAAAATTTCCGCTTTTCTGAATCTTTTTTCCGTCTTTCTGGCGCATAGATTTCTATAAACGTCTCGTATGTTCTTCTATTACTCGTCCAAGAACGTTGAGTTGATTGATGTCATACGACCGAACAAGATTAAAACATGGAACTGATTTTACAAGGTGCGCGTATTGCTCGAATCTTTTTATTTCCTCTGCCGGATATGATTTTTGAGGACAAAAACCATAAGCATGCACCATGAGATCAAGAATGGCCTGCTTCGCTTTTATTACATCAACAACAGTTTTTTCGCCCCACTTCAAGAAATAGATTCCAGCAAGTTTCCCATTACCTTCACTAAAACTCCCAGGATATATCTGATATCTCTTCTTGATTGAAGCTCTATCAAGTTGTGAGAGTTTTTCTGACGAAAGGCCTAACTCCAGCGCAACGCGAGGACCGATTTTCATCCATGGATATCCTTGAGAAACCAAATAATTCGTTAGGTCAATAGCCACCACATCATCAGTGACTAGTTTGTGTCCTGCCTGTAGGAGCGAACATACCGTCGTTGATTTACCGACTCCACTTGTACCAATAAAGCAGATAACCTTACCACAGATTTCAACAGCACTGGCATGTAAAACAAGAAAATCTCGTTGGAGTAGCACGATACCCATTGGGGTGCCAAGCAGCGTATTAGCCAATAGTCCAGTATCTATTTCACCATTGGCGAGAGCAATATTGATCACACTCCCTTTGAGTATTGTAAAAACGGCCAAATCTCTGAAATAGAAAAAGGCCTCTTGAGGACCGACTGAGAAAAAAAAAGGGCGGTTATCATCAACTCCAGCTGGAGGATAATAATCACCCTTTAGATTAACCACCACATCAGCAGATAGCTGAAGCGATGGGAACAATTCTACTGGAAGCGCAACTTGCGATTGAACCTTTAATCCATAAATCGAATAACTATCTGCCACTCTGCTTTAATTGATCACTTACTAACTGCAATTTCCGGCCGATTTGCAATTTCTTCCTTCATAAGCAAGGTCGCCGCTGCCTTTTGTTCCAATATTTCGAGTAAGCTCTCGAACATCTCCAAACACAGATAGACGTGGGTTGCTCCACATTAGTTTGTTCTTTATTGTTTTTTCTTGGCAAGAATGATCTTCTCTATTCATTGCTCCCTCCAACTCAATTAAACCAGTTAAACTCACGAAGACTACAATCATATATATAAAATACACATCATCTGCTTATCAAAAATCCCAGCCACTACTTTTTCTGCCTGATCTTGCTGCCTAGAAGTCCTGCAATCCCACTGCCCAATAATAACAGTGTTGCTGGTTCGGGTACAGGAGCGCCACCATTGTCAGTATCCGCAATGAAAGATAAAGTACTATCAGTATCAAAACCATGCTTGTTGGGGTTAGTATTTGTAAACGTCAACAAAAGGTTACTGTAGAGATCTTTCTTCGGGGCGGAACCGTTGACAACCACCAATGTGCTATAAAGAGCAACAATATTAATATCCGTCGAGACGACTACTGAATCTGTAACCGTTACGCCAAAAGCATCTACATAGCTATCAGCAAAAGGCACACCGTCTCGCGAACCATCAGTGTTGACCAAAGAATCAACCAAAGGCTGGATATCAAAGATTGTATTTCCAGGGTTACCTTCTATTAAGATACTCATTATCTCAGAACCGCTTGAATCAAGGATCCAAGGAGTATCTAGGGTGTTGCCAGAAAAGCTTGACATATATAGATCCCAACCAGTTCCTGACGCACCACCACCCGTGCGATTTCCCCAATTGACAGTCTGAGTACCACCTCCAAAAAAGGTTGCCGTGATTCTCATTCCATTCATATCTGTGCTTGCAGTAGCCCAATCAGCCACTCCCGGCACAGAAATATTTGGTGGGGCATCATCTACATTTGTTACAATAGTGCCTGCTATTGCTGGCGTTGAACAGACAGCTGCAGTAGCCAGCAGAGCAATTGCGCTTAATACATATTTCTTCATTGCACTCTCCTTATTGATTCCCATAAATCATGCACTTATAATTTTTTATGACCAGAGCCTACACGACATTTAGAATCTGATCAACCTAATTGATTATATAAAGTTTTTGCAAAATTCATTCCATATTAAACATATTTAAATCTTATTCCTTTCAGCCATGCATCCAAGACTCTGACTGAATAAATATTCAGACTATTCACTCTACCATAAGCTGAGTAATCCAAGCAAAAAGCCCTCCACTGTTCTTTCAGTTTCTCAATTATGATTTTTTCTTGTAAAAACGGATGCAAATTTGCCAACAATATATCGACATCCGATTTATGAAATTTTAATAAATTGTTCAAAAAACCAGCCGTTAAAACGCTTTTTCCGGTACGTTCCCCAATTATTTGCGGTATCACACCTTTTAAGGCTTGCCTGACGATAAACCGAGACCAGCCATTTTGGAGCTTTTGCTGAGCCGGAAGCGCCAGGCAAAACGCCATAAACCTCCTATCAAAAAATGGAGATCTATTTTCTATCCGATATTGCTTGGAAAAAATGTTCATCGTTTCCAAGGCCGAGGTGATTAAGGGATTCATCAAAGCATTATAATGGCTCCCTTTGGCTGAGTTGAATGTTGTCATTTTGGGCCTGATACGCTCAGCCAGACCTGCATTTTTTGCAAAATCCTCGTTTATGATAGAATTCATATATCGTAATGGCTGAATACTATGCCGTAGTATCTTATACGCATATGCGAAAGGAGAACGAAAAAATGGGTAAACTGAATATTGATAAATCAATTTTCTTTTTGATAAGCCTTGACGCGCTGCCACACTCGATACTTCTCTCATTAAACTAAAAACCCGCCCCTGCAAACCAAGTTCCTGCAGACGTTCAAAGCCGTGCGAGACCACTGAATCTCCGTCTAATCCATCAAGCATTACCCGTATGTTTTTTGCTTGTGCTAAAGACCAGATTTTTGAAATCAGATAGAGATGTGGGGAAAAAAATGGTTCACCAAATAGACTCAATTGCTGTGAAAGATTCTCAAATGGTGCAAAATGGCTACCATCAATCGAATGGTAGGAATAACCGCCTGTTTCCACTACAGCCTGCTGGTATAGCTCTTCATCGATTTCCTTATGTTCCTTTGACGGTAAAGAGGGGAAATTGAATGAAAAGAGGTTGAGCAATTCTCTTCCATCTAGAATTTCCTTGGCCACACAAGCCACAGAAGAAGAATCAAGCCCGCCGCTGAAAATACAGCCCACAGGAGTGTTACTCCTCATGCGACAACGAACTGCTTCAAAAAATATCTCTCGAAACTCTTCGGCGTACTCTCTATTATTCTTTCGTTTTATGCTAACTGAAAGATCGAATTCCCAATATTTTCGTATTGATATCTTGCCATCCTTGACAACTAGAATTGATGATGGGGCCAAGCGTGAAACAGCCGTATAAAACGTTGAGGTGGGATTTTCGCCTATCAATTGAAGAAAATCGGCAAACCTTTCTTCATTGATACCTCGTGCGACCTCTGGAAAAGAAAGAACTGCTTGTATTTCTGAACCAAAAATAAAAGCCGCATCACTGATATGATAAAAGAATGGACGTGCTCCAACGTGATCACGTGCGCACAATAATTGCTGCCGCTGAGGATCCCAAATCGTAAACGCGAAATCACCGAGCAATCTAGCAGGACAGACAACCCCCCACTTTTTGTAGGCTTCCAAAATAACGATACTATCCGGAAATCCGGAAGGATAATAACCAGCGATACCTAAGCTCGAAATCAAATCTTCCCTGTTATCTATCCGGGCGTCGGCTGTGATTGTTATCTTTGATTCTGGATCTTGATAGGGCTGTTGCTCATTTAAAGATTCGGGTGTGGTTTGCAATAAACAGTTCACAAATCCCACATTTCCGGACCTCCAGACATGAGTGCCATCAGGACCACGGTGTAGTATTGACTGCCGAAGAGACTCTATACGTTCTTCCGAAATAGGTTTTCCGTCAAAACGGACTACTCCCGCGATTCCACTCACCTGATTCCCTCATTCATCAAGGTCGGCAATTCCCGATAACGATCCATATCAGGGAGATGCCCAAGGATTATCCCTCCATCCTGACAAAGCCAGGCATGAGCTTCAAATCCGGTGCTTGGTTTGTTGCAGACACCAACATGCAGTATGGTTTTCTGGCCATGCCGGGCAAAGAGTATTTGTCCTGCCAGGGCCTGAGAGAGACAAGTGGAAAAGGGAACGAAAGAACTGGCAACCGTAATTAACCGTGCCATCCGTTTTGGCGGAATATTTACTGGAAGAGGCCCCAGATCTGCTTGAGATTTTCTGGAAACCTTTGTCAAAAGGTTCTGCAGAGAAAAAAGTTTGAGACTGGCCCGATAGACCGCAAGGAAGTACACCGCCTTAAAGAAGAATCGTTTCTCCACAACCGGCAGTCTTAGGAACCTAAGCAACTTTCCCATCCGAAATATTGATCAGTTTATTCTTGGCGAGGTCTTTGAGAAAAATCAGCATATCATCCACACATTGTTCTTCCGAAACATCATAGGTTTTGAGAATGGTTTCTAGGAGTTGCGCAAGGCTGATGGGTGACTCCAACAGATTCCAGATAGCCGTGCCGACCGGGTCAAGCCCGCTGTAGATGCCGGCTGAAACATCGAGGATTACCGTCTCGCCGTCAAGTTCTGTTGAAACCTGCGTTGTTGCTCGACAGACTCTCGTCTCATAGAGATGCGGGTTTGAACGTGAGAGAATCTGTTGAATATCCATACTGTTTCGCCTCTATAAAAATTTCTGTGGTTGAGATCAGTCGGCAAAGCGATCCTCTCCACACCCTGTAATTCAACAATGGACACATTCTCTCTTCAATTTATTGCCGGGAACAAGTATGTTAGAGTCCCATTCGCACTCAATCGAAGAACATATCTCATCAAGCCTTTATCAATACTATGAAAGCAAATAAAACAGGATTCGCCCGGATCTTTGCAGCATTTTTTTACTCGGCAGACGGCATGGCAAGCGCATTCAAGGGCGAGGCGGCCTTTCGCCAGGAGCTCTTGCTCTATATCGTCCTCCTGCCCATCCTTTACTTTCTGCCTGTTTCTCTGTTGTTCAAATGCCTGCTATTTGCGGCCAACACCCTGGTCCTGATTGTTGAGCTCCTTAACTCGGCAGTGGAATCGATCGTTGATCTTGTTTCACCAGATTACAACATCTATGCCAAGCAGGCAAAGGACATGGGCAGTGCGGCGGTCCTGCTCTCACTACTTCTTGCGGCAATCCTCTGGGCCTGCGCCCTCTACACTCTTCTCGGCTGATTCACACCTCAATCCAGCGTTGATCTACCATTGAAGTGATGCAGGCCTCACAAACCCGAATAGCATAGAGACCTTCTTCGCCGGAGACCGGGTTTTGGCCCCGGCCTTCCAGAAAGGCCTGCCAGTCGCGCAACAGGTGCAGTACTGTGGGGACCTGGTTAAAAGTCTGTCTCGGCGCCACAGTATTGCCCGTTACAACTTCAAGGTAGCAATGAATCTGGTCTCCATGCAGTTGCCCTGCCCCGCAGACAAACTCGAAGCGACCGGTTCTGGCCTGGCCGACCTTGCTCACATCGACCGTACCCAGCACACCGTTCTCCAGCTCAACGCTGACGAGCACCAGATCCTCCAGGACCTTGGTGT
This sequence comes from Desulfoprunum sp., assembly GCA_030696435.1. GTDB lineage: Bacteria > Desulfobacterota > Desulfobulbia > Desulfobulbales > Desulfocapsaceae > Desulfoprunum. Next base: position 9,705 of record JAUYSF010000021.1, read on the forward strand.
GGATCCGACGACCATGGGCCATGACCCGTCTCACC
>JAUYSF010000428.1 GCA_030696435.1 Desulfoprunum sp.
TTTATGACTTTCTCGCCTCGGCTTCCCAGCGCTACGGCTTCGGGTGCTGGCTGCCGGGGGCCGGAATCATCCATCAGGTCGTACTCGAACGCTATGCCTTCCCCGGTCTGATGATGCTCGGCACCGATTCACATACCCCCAATGCCGGAGGGCTCGGGGTCTTTGCGGCCGGTGTCGGTGGTGCCGATGCCGTCGATGTGATGGTCGGCATGCCTTGGGAGGTCTTGCATCCCCGGATCGTAGGCGTCCATCTCAAAGGCCGCCTGCAAGGCTGGAGTGCCCCGAAGGATATCATCCTCAGACTGCTGGCCCAACTGACCTGCTCGGGCGGCACCAACCGGGTCTTCGAATATTTCGGCGAGGGGGCCAGGAGTATTTCAGCAAGCGGCAAGAGCACGATCTGTAATATGGGGGCGGAACTAGGGGCAACCACCTCGCTCTTCCCCTTCGATCAAAGCATGAAGATCTACCTGGAGGCCTGCAATCGCCCGGAGGCGGCAGAGCTGGCGGAACAACACAACCATCTCCTCAGGGCGGACTCAGAGGTTCTGGCATCACCGGAGAGATATTTTGCCGAAGTTATCGAGATCGACCTCGATACCCTTGAGGCCCATATCGTCGGCCCGCATTCACCTGATCGGGCCACCACGGTCAGCGGCATGGCCGGTCATATCAGCGCTGGCGGCTATCCGGAGAAGGTTTCCTCTGTCCTCATCGGCTCGTGCACCAACTCTTCTTATGAAGATATGGGCAAGATCGCCGCCATGGCGGAACAGATCGCCGAAAAAGGCCTGAGACTCAAGACGCCGCTGCTGATCACCCCCGGCTCGGAACAGGTCAGGGCCACGATTGAACGCGACGGTCTGTTGCAAAAACTGGAGGCAGTGGGGGCCACGGTCCTGGCCAATGCCTGCGGGCCCTGTATCGGCCAGTGGAACCGGGAAGGTTCGGGAAAAGGGGTGAGAAATTCGATCATCACCTCCTATAACCGCAACTTCCCGAAACGAAACGATGGTAACCCCGAGACCTGCTGCTTCATCGCCAGCCCCGAGACTTGCATGGCCTATGCCATCCTCGGGACATTCACCACTCATCCCTTCACGACCGATCTCAAGGCGGCCGATGGCACGACCTTTCGCCTGAGCGCGCCGGGCAAGGTGAATGAAGTCCCGGAAATGGGCTTTCTCAGAGATGAAGACGGTTTTCTTGCTCCCCCTAAAAACACCGCAGGTCTCGAAGTCAAGGTCAGCCCCGGCTCTGAACGCCTGGCCCTGCTCAACCCCTTCCCAACCTGGGATGGCAAAGATTTCAAAGGACTGCGCCTGCTGTTGAAGGCCAGGGGAAAATGCACCACTGACCATATCTCCCCGGCTGGCCCATGGCTCAGATTCCGGGGCCATCTCGACAATATCTCCGACAATATGTTCAACGGGGCCGTGAACGCCTTTAGCGGGGAGGCAGGCAAGGCGGTCAACGCCTTGGACGGAAAGATACAGACCTATAACCAGATAGCCAGGGCCTACATGGCAGCGGGAGAGAACTGGGTTGCAGTCGGTGACACCAACTACGGAGAGGGCTCATCGCGCGAGCATGCGGCAATGAGCCCCCGGCATATGGGCGGACGGGCGGTTATCACCCGGTCCTTTGCCCGTATCCATGAGACCAATCTGAAGAAACAGGGTATCCTGCCCCTGACCTTTGTCGAGACCGAAGATTACGAGCGAATCCAGGATGGTGATCGCATCGACCTCCTTGGCGTCACCGAGCTTGCACCGGGCAGCATGGTCCGGGCAGTCCTGCAACATCTTGACGGATCCCATTCCGAGATCATCCTGCAGCACTCACTCAATGCTGAACAAATTGCCTGGTTCAAGGCGGGATCCGCCCTGAACTTTCTTCGCCAGAAATAGTTTCAGCTCCCCCGGTTCGCCAGAGCTGGGGGAGAATCCTTCACAATTTGAAATTACTTACCCCCCGCCAATACCTTGCGAAGGATAGTATTCAGGCTGTTTATAGTATAGGGCTTCATGATATATCCCCTGATTCCGCTTTCTTTAGCCTGTTTTTCATTGATCTGTTCGCTAAATCCGGTGCAAAGAATAATCGGCAAATCCGGCCTGACGGCCATGAGTTCCCTGGCCAGCTCCTTACCGGTGAGGCCCGGCATGGTCATATCTGTAATAACCAAGTCAAAGGCCTGCGGGTCAGAGCGGAAAAGATGCAACGCCTCACGGCTGTCCAATGTGGCTGTGACGGTGTAGCCGAGTGATTCGAGCAGTTCCTGCCCCAATTCCGTCAGCATTGCTTCGTCGTCCACAAAGAGTATCCGTTCTGTGCCACCGTTTGGCAATTCAACCGCCTTGGTTTGGTGTACAGTCTCTCCCTCTAACTTCGGCAGAAAGATGTGAAAGATGGTTCCCTGTCCCGGCTCGCTATAGACGTTGATCGCTCCGCCATGGTTTTTGATGATCCCCTGTACCACCGCCAACCCCATCCCGGTGCCTTCTCCCACCTTTTTGGTCGTGAAATACGGATCGAATATCCGCTCCTTGATGTTGGCCTCCATGCCATGACCGGTGTCGGCTACCGCCAACCGCAGGCAGGGACCAAGCCTGAGGTCGGGATGGAGCGTGACCAGCGAGGCATCGGCATCAACATCCGACAGGGAGACACTCAAAACCCCTCCCAGGTCACGCATGGCATGTGCCGCATTGGTCCCGAGATTCATCAACATCTGGTGGATCTGGGTCGGGTCGGCCAGAACCGTGTCCCCCTTCGGAGATGTGGTAATGTGCTGGTGGATCTCGATAGTGCTCGGCAGAGTGGAACGCAGTAGTTTGAGAACCTCATCGACGATGGAGGCCATCTGTATCGGTTTTCGCTCCTGCTCGCCCTGACGGCTGAAGGTTAGTATCCTTTTCACCAGTTCTTTGGCGCGTGAACTGGCCTCCTGCACCCGTTCCAGGTCGCGTGCCGCCGCATCATCTTTCGCCAACTTGTGCTGCGCCAAATCCGTATAGCCGATTATTGCCGTCAGGATATTGTTAAAATCATGAGCAATGCCGCCGGCAAGTGTCCCGATCGCCTCCATTTTCTGGGATTGGCGGAGTTCGTGCTCCAGCCTCAACTCATGGGTGACATCCCGTTGGATGCTGACATAGTTGATGATCGTGTCTTTTGCGTCTCGAATTGTCGAAAAGGTCGTATCCGCTTGGTACAATGAGCCATCTTTTCTTCTGATGGTAAGGCGTCCCGACCAGGCTCGACCCCGGCTGAGATTTTCCTGCATTTGCCGGTAAAACTCAGGGTCATGCGTATCGCTTCTGAGGATGCTGCAATTTTGACCGACTACGTCTTCTCTGTCGTACCCGTTCATGTGCTCGAATGCCGGATTCACATAGGTAATGCACCATTGCGCATCGGTCATGAATATCGCCTCTCCGGCCTGTTCAATGGCTGCTGCCAGCCGCACCCGCTCCTTTTCACCCCGTTCGCGTTCGATTATTTCATCATGCAGGACATTGATGGTCCGGGCCAGCTCGGCAGTCCGTTCCTCGACCCGGGCTTCCAGCAACTCCTTGGCCTCTTGCAGCCTTATGGTGAGTTCCCTGTTATGCAAATGCACGGCAATGCGGGCCTGTAATTCTTCCCGTTGAAAGGGCTTGGTGATATAGTCCACCGCCCCTGCTTCCAGCCCTTTCACCTTGTGTTCCGTTTCGGCCAGGGCGGTCATGAAAATCACCGGGATCTCTTTCGTGCTCTCCATGGCCTTCAGCCTGCGGCAGGTCTCAAAGCCATCTATTCCCGGCATCATGATATCGAGCAGAATCAGATCAGGCCGGGCATAATCGGCCCTTTGGATAGCGCTTTCACCATCCTCCGCCACAAGAACGGTATAATTGAACTCCACCAGGCAATCCCGCACCACAGCCAGATTACTGGGATCGTCATCGACCACCAGAATAACCGGTTTTTGCACATCGAATTGAGCCGGATTCTGTAATGCAGGGATCATTTCCCATCTCCTCGGTACTGGTCCACCAGGACCAGAATGGCCTTTGCCTTGAACCCCTTGGCCAGTTCACGCAATCTGCCGGCAAAGCAGCGATAGGTGATATTCTTGGCCTCCAGCGCGGTCGCCCAGGCCTCTATCTTCAGCATATCACCCATCATCGCCAATTCATAGAGCCCTTGCAAATCTTCTTTCGGCGGGGCCACAAACGGCTCCTCTGGTTTCCCGGATTTCCGGCCGTTCGTCTCTCCCGCTTGTGCCGCCACCTTCATCTCCCATTTAATCCCCAGCAGCGCCCCGATTTTCTCCAGAAGGAGGTCAATACGGATCGGCTTGGTCACAAAGGCATCACACAGCGCGACAAATTCCTCTTTGCGCGTGTTATCCGTCACCGTGGCCGAGGCGCCGATGATTCGTATCGCCGTCATATCCCGATTTTGCCGGAGAAGCGTGGCCACTTCCTGCCCATCCATTTCCGGCATCACCAAATCCAGCAATACAAGATCCGGGCGCTGTTCCATTGCGGCCTGCAGAGCTTCCCGTCCATTCTGTGCCGTATCGAGCTCAAAGCCCAAAGGTTCCAGCAACGAAACCAGCATGGCGGTGTTGCCGACCGTATCATCAACCACCAGAATCCTCTTACGCTCACCCCGATAGCCGATAACGTGGTATTCCGTCTTCTCAAGGGCAACCTCGTTATCCACCAGTGACGGTAGCACAACCTCCAGCCAAAAGGTGCTTCCCGTGCCGAATTGGCTTTCCACCCCCATCCTGCCCTCTATCAACGCCAGCAGGCGTTTCGTGATGTTCAGCCCCAGGCCTGTTCCTTCGCGGACCTGCCGGTCGATCGCCAACTGGGTGAAGGGTTCAAAGATCGCCTCCAGCTTGTCCTCGGGGATGCCGATCCCGGTATCGATCACCTCGCAGCGGAACAAACCGGCAGCCGTATAGCTCACCCGCATCGTCACACTCCCCCGCCGGGTATATTTGACCGCATTGGAGAGCAGGTTGAGGAGAATCTGACGAAGTTTGCGTTCATCCCCCCGTACATAGGCCGGCAACGGGGTAAAAGCCTCATAGTGAAAGCGGAGATCCTTCTCCTCGGCCTGTAATTTGGTGAGGTTGAAGACCTGACCCATCAGGGCCGGCAGATCGAACGCCGACTCCTCAACCTCCATTTTACACGCCTCGATCTTGCCCACATCAAGGATGTCGTTGATCAGGGTCAGGAGATGCTCGCCGCTGCTGCGCATGATATCCAACTGCTGCCGTTGCGCCTCGGAGAGGTTGTTATGGTGCTTGAGGATCTGGGCATAGCCCAGGATGGCGTTGAGCGGTGTGCGCAGTTCATGGCTCATTCTGGAGAGGAAATCGCTCTTGGCCCGGTTGGCCGTTTCCGCTTCATCTTTGGCTACGGTCAACTCGGCCGTGCGCTCACCGACCAGATCTTCGAGATGATCGCGATGCTGTTTCAGTTCATCCTCTCTGTCCTTGATGGCATGACTCATCCGGTTGAATTCCGCAGTGAGCTGGCCGATTTCGCTCTTAGGCGACGAAACCGCAACCTCGGGATGCTCTCCCTCCCGGAGCTCTTTTACGGCATTGATCAGGGCATAGAGCGGGCGCGTCGCCAAGGTGATGAAGATATAGAGCAGCAACACGCCGACAGTGGAAAAGAGCACCGCCAGCATGCCACCTCTGATGATGATTTGCTGTTCGGATCTGCTCATGACCTCCCTGAACAGACCTATACGCACCCAACCGATCTGCTCCCTGACCGTTGGCGAGGAATCGATCCCCTCCAGCAGAAAAAGGCCTTCGGCGGCCTTGACGGTAACAACCGGGACAATAAATTCAAAGAAATCACGATGCTCGAAAAAGGTGACCGTCTGGTCGGTGGTAGCCGTCAGCGTTTCATCCAGTGGGTGCGACGTGCCTTCGTGGAGCAGCGTCTCGGAATGCTTATTGAGGAAGGAGACAAAGGCAACGTCTTTGATCCCCATCACGGAGAGGGCCGTGCTTTTCAGCTGTTCGAGATTTTCGGAGAGCAGTGGCAACTCGGCATTCCTCGCCTGGATGGCGGCAATCGTCTCCCCTTTTTTGATGATTTCGTTCCTGAGGATCTTTCTCTCGGTTGAAATCGACTCAAGGGTGTAGACCATGGAGATAATGACAATCATCGGGATCAGGAACAGTACCGCCTGTCCTCTGAAGGTCAGCGGCATCAGCGCCGTCAACCGGTCCGACAGTCTGCGTTTTGACTGCCCCGATGTGGGATTGCCACTTTTCATATCTGTACCTGTCATAGCCGGGTCCGCTTTCATTGATAGATTTTCTTCGCTTTCCTCAACATCTCATCCGGTAGCACAATACCCATCTTCTGCGCCGTGTTGCTGTTTATATACAGGTTGTATCCACTGGGAGGGGAAGCGAGTATCTCTGTGGCATCGACCCCACCCAGAATGGTTTGCACCTTTTCACCGATCTGGCGGCTGACCGCTTTGGGATCGAAGACCAGCGCAAACAGCGAGCCCTGCCTGACATTGGCCTCCGAAATGCCGAGCAACGGGATATTTTTCCTGAAAGAGGACAGATAGACATTTGCCATAACCTGGGCGGTCAGCAGATTGGCGTCGGGGAGCAGCAACAAAGCCTTCGTGTCGACCAGCCGATCGACGGTGTTGACCAAATCGGAGGGACTTTCGACCTCATATGCGGTCGTCAGGGCCTGATCGCCATTAAACAGGGTCTTCATCATGATCCGGCTCCCCATGACGGAGACCTTGGTGATTGTCGGGAGATAGCGCTGAACGATCGAGACATATTCACTCACCGGCGGTGACATATACACCCCGGTGACATTCGACCTGCCGCTTTCAGGAGATACAACGACCAGACCATAGACAACGGCAATCTCCGGCGGCAGAAGCAGGGCTTCAGCAACAGCATCCCGGCCCAGCGCCACGACAATTCGTGCATCCTCCCGCTCCACAACAATGTCGAGCCGCCCTTTCACCTCCGAAACCGCATATTCCATCACCTGGGACCTTAGCGACGCCTGGATCTCGGCTGCAACATCAGCTACCAGTGCATACTGCAGATCGCCGACAATGAGCACTTTTGCGGCGCTGGCGGGAGGAGGGAAAGACAACAGGAGAAAGAGGAACAGCGCCGCAGACCAGGGATGGCGGCGCAGGGAGAGAGAAAGCCCCCTATGAAAACAAAAGGCTTTCACTAGAATCTGTACGACACCGTTACAAACCCGGAAATGCCTTCCCGCGGGAAATCATAGGGGACTTTCGGTCCCGTCCCAGCCAGGTTTACCGCTCCGCCGGAGGTATCCGGGTCCGTGTAACGCTGGTCAAAGAGATTGCGGACCGAGGTCTGAATCTCCAGAGTTTTATAAAAGTTCTTGAGCGTCACAGCCAGATCGACGGTGGTGTAGGAGGGCGCCTCCGGCCGGCTGTCCCCTTTGTCGCGCGGCCGGGGGCCGGTCCAGAGGACGTCGGTATGCAGATTCACGTACTGGCTCAGGGCATAGTTGACGCTGCCCGTGGCGCGCTGCGACGGGACATACGGCAGTGGCCGGTCCGTGTCGGCATTGCGGGGGTCCTGATAGGCATAGCTGAGCATCCAACTCAGATCGGTCTCGTAGGCGCCGTTCAGCCCCAGCTCGATTCCTTGCGTCTTGGAATTTCGGATATTGGCATAGGTTGGTGCGGGGGTAGCTGTGGGGTCCACGTCGATCTGGTCGTCGATCATGCTGTAAAAGAAGTTGAGATTGGCGGCGAAGAAACGGTTCAACCGCCAAGCCAGGCCGGCCTCATAGGTCTCAATCAGTTCCGGTTTGAGGTCGGGGTTGCCGAGTTGTGCCGGGTTATTGATATTGTAGAGCTCCTGAAAGTTGGGGGCCCGGAAGGCCTTGCCATAGAGCAGCTTCAGATCGGTATTCTCCAGAAAACTCCAAACCAGCCCGGCTCTGGGGTTGACGGTGTTGCCAAAGTCGCTGTAATGGTCGTTGCGGACACCGGCTGTCAGGTTGACCCGGCCCGGAAGTTGCCATTCATCCTGCAGGTAAAGTGCCCAGATCTGGCGTGTGGTGTCTCTGTTCCAGCTGAGAACCTCTTGCACAGAGGCAAGAGGAGCGCCGGTTGTGGGGTTATAGTTGGCCAATTGCCTGACGTCATACTGACTCGACTCCTCAAAGGAGAGACCGGTGATCACATGATTCCCCTTGAAGGGATCCCAATCGAACTGCTGTTGGCCGCCGATGACACGGTTTTTGA
>JAUYSF010000161.1 GCA_030696435.1 Desulfoprunum sp.
TTATCACCATTTTTTGCTGATTTTTCATACCAGCGCACAGCCTCGGGATAGTTCTTGGGAACGGTCTGCCCGACAAGAAAAGATTGGGCCAATATTTTCTGCGATTCCGGGCTGCTTTTGCCATTGAGGGCAGCCCGATACAGGAGCCGAAAGGCCTCCTTGGGATTTTTGTCGGTGCCGCGACCGAGAAAATACATACCTCCGGCGATAAACTGGGCCTCCGCATCTCCTAATTCAGCTGCTTGGAAATAGAGCGAGAACGCCTTGACATAATCCTGTGTGCCGTTTTTCCCCCAGTAATACTGCCGGGCAGAGCTCTTGAGTTGGTTGATAGATGGCTGACCGATGCAGAGAGCCGTGAACAGGAAAAATCCCAAAATTTGCGCGCCCACAACACAGCACAGTTTCTGCCATTTTCTCATATCATTCCGGTCCAATTTGGGGCCTGAATCCCATTCCAAATTTTCATTCTTCTTTTTCCTGCAAGAGACCCGCGAGCTGTTCTCTTGCGAAATCCAGTCCCGGATCAAGGCTGAGGGCAATGGTGAAGAAGTGAATCGCCTCTTCAGGCTGTCCCAGACGGTTGTAATTCACTCCAATATTGGCGTAATCGATACCTGAGGCGGGATTGAGGGCCACAGCACATTTAAAATGACTGATTGCGGTCTCATACTGCTCAAGTTTGAACAGACAGACTCCGAGCAAATTATGGATGTCCGGGCGTTCTTCATCCTCGGAGAGACCTTGCCTCAGCACCCCAACGGCGTCTTCATACCTGCCCATTTCTTTGAGACAACTGCCTTTATAGGAAAAAATATAAGGGAGATCTTCGTGTTCCGGTGAGAGCCGCAAGGCACTGTCAAAATGCCCCAGGGCCTCATCGTACAGTTTCCTTTCGACGGCGTTACGGCCCCTGTAAAAGGCCAGATAATAGGCCTTGGGCAGAAGGGTCTCCATCTGCTGGAGTTTTTCTTCGAGCAATTCAGCATCATGAACGAGTTCGACCAATAGTTTTGCGGAAAAAAGCCCCACATCCTGAATCATTGAGCGCTCACGAAAATGCGCGCCGGGGATGATTGTATAGAGTGCCGGGATCTGGAGCTGGCCATGGGTCACATCTATCACAAACACCTCCATATCAATATTTTGCAAGGCGGCAACACAGCGTTCATTCTCAACCCTGATGTTATTGTCGGAGAGATCGCACATCTCGCCCATACTGACACGGGTCGATGACTCGGTCAGATAAGCCACTTCTGCCATGGTAAGGGGTTTGGGTAGGCCGGAAGCAACATAATTGGAGCCGGTGTTGAAATCGCCTGCCAGTTGGGCAATCTCCGTTACCGCCCGAATAAGGGCCTTTTCAGGAGAGGGTGTTGTGCCGGCGGTATAGACGATTTCACTTTTCTCAGGGAAGGTTGAACGGTCGATTGCCAGGGCCGCTATCGTACAGATACCGGTATCGAGTGTAAAATCATTGAGATACAGCTCGATACTATTCTTCTTAAATTTTTCGATGAGCTCGATGGCGACCGGATCACGGACCGAATCAAGGTCGATAGCCGGAGTCATGAGTTTCTGGCGATTGACCAGCGAACAGACATGCCGCTCAACAACCTCACAGATCCCTTGAAGGGCGGCCTCTTCGTAGGTGTTGCCGGCTGATGGACCATTGAATTCATTGATGGCAAAAAACCAGGAAAAGGGCACCAGCACATCCTGCCCTCTCGTGATGTTCCGGGCCCAGGTCCACTGCAGCGGGATGTCTTTGAGCAAGGCCTGGAGGAGATCAGGACCGGTTGTCTCATCGTGGACGGATTTGAGCAATAGCACAATATCCAGAACAGGATAGCCGGCTTGGCGCATCGCCGCGTAATCACCGGTGATGAAATTGTCCTTGTTATTCTTGAATGAGAAAAAGGAAAACCGTTCCGCCAGCTCCATACAGGCCGAGGCCTCAGCCTGGATCGGGGAGGCGCCCTTGCCCATCTGCTTTTTGGTACCGGTCATGGCCTGGGCATCTTCACCGCAGATACTGAAGTAGACCGGGATCTCAAGTCGGCCATTATCAATTCTTTTGACTTCGTTCAGTATGACGCAGTCGAGGGTTTGAATTTTTTTATAAAAATTCTCCAATGTCGCCTCAGGTCGTATCGCCTTGTCCTGATCGATGGTGAAGGTTTTGAGACAATCCTGGAAGGTAATGAGTGTTTTTTTCATGGGTTATATCAAATGAGTGAGAGGCACAGTCGGCCGTTTTGGCTGCAAAAAAAATGCTCAAAGGTAGCTATCGGCCATCCGTATGGCATCAAGATAAAATCCAATGGCTTTCTCACCTGTAATGGTCAGCTCCGCCAGAGCCTGTTCAATCTCCTGCCATTCTCCGACCTCATAGAGTTCCACCAGTCGAAGATAGGGAAAGAGAGGCCCCGACCGTTTGACCAGGGCCTCAGAGACATGGTCCGTCAAAGGTAGTTGGCCGATGAGATATTCCATGGAATTATCGAGCATCGCATCGATCAGGGAAAATAAACCAAGCATGAATAATTCTCCACTGGTCTTTTTGAGTTCCACGCCAAGATGTTCAAGAAAGCGAGCCCTGATGATGGAGGTCTTCATGAGCTCATCGGGTTTATGAGCGGCCAGATGACTGGTCGCTATGAGAGAGACGAACAGACGCGTTCCGCGCTCTCCGAGATAGGCGATGGCCTGACGTATCGAAGACAGGGGCTGCAAACGGGAAAAAAAGGCTGAATTTAGATAATTCAGCAACTTATATGATATCGACACATCTTGATTGATGATTCTGTCGAGGGTGTTGATGTCAAATTCGACTCGATTCACCTCACAGATCAATTGCATAATGGTCAGCTGAGAAGAGGAGATATCTTTATTTTTGAGGATCTCCGGCTTGGAAAAAAAATAGCCCTGAAAATAGAAGAAGCCGAGGGAAAGGGCTTTTTGAAACTCTTCATAGGTTTCCACCTTCTCGGCCAGGAGTTTGCAGGGATACACGCGAAGAGCACTGACGAGGTTTTCTATCTCTTCAGGAGGGGTCAGCCGGAAATCGATCTTGATGATTTTGGCAATCTGAATAAGGGGAATGATTTTTTCTGCAAAGACGAAATCGTCGAGGGCAAGTTCGTAGCCCTTTTTTTTGAGATCAAGACAGGCCTCAATTATCTCTGGAGAGGCCGTTACATTCTCCAGCACCTCAACCATGATCTTTTCCTTGGGAAGGAGGGTTGGGGTTCCACGCAGGAGTAGATCCTCGGTAAAATTGATAAAAACCGTGTGCCCTCCGGATATATTATCAATGCCTATGGTCAAAAAGGTCGATGACAGCAGACTGGATGTGGCCGTTTCTCCATCAATGTCCGGAAAGGCATTGACCATGGAGGTCCTAAAAAGAAGTTCATAGCCGAAGATTTTCTTCTTTCTCGTGAAAATAGGCTGTCTGGCGATAAAAACATCCATAGATTCGGGGCGAGCTCAGTGGGGTATGTTTTTCAGGATAGAGACTGATTGGTCAGACCGTTGCAGGAGCGAGACAATACGGTTTTCCCAGGACTCCGAATAATGACAACACACATTCCGGCTGTAATCCCCAGTATTTTCCAGCAGGAGATGCAGGCGATTTTCCGGCAGCAGATCATTCCCCCGCTGGGACCATTCTATCACAGTAAGCCCCGAGAGGTAAAAGTATTCCTCAAAACCAAGGTCGACAATTTCAAGAGAATCCTGCAGACGATAGAAATCCATATGATACAAAGGAATTCGGCCTGGATATTCATGCAAAATGGCAAATGAAGGACTTGTGACATAGCAGGATTCAGGGACATCCAGACCTCTGGCAATGGCCTGGGCCAAGGTAGTTTTGCCGGCCCCCAGATCGCCATCGAGACAGATTATGTCACCGGGCAGAGCCAATTCCCCAAGTCGCCTGCCCAGCAGCACGGTTTCAGCCAGTGACTGAATATGTATCCTGCATTCTTTCATCATATCTTTTACCCGCTGGCTCCTCTACGTTGTGGCAAGAGACCACATTGCCATTACACGAGGTTTGCGATAAAAAAACCCCGATTGACAAAGGGCATCTGCCAATCGGGGTCTCAAAATTCTTCTCTTGGACTGTCAGCCCAGTTTGCTTACATTTTCAGCCTGGAAACCTTTGTCGGTCTTGGCCACTGAAAACTCCACGGCTTCACCTTCTTCAAGACTCCTGAAACCTTCACCTTGGATGGCACTGAAGTGCACAAAGACATCAGCCTCACCATCCGGCCTTTCCAAAAATCCGTATCCCTTGCTCGCATAAAACCATTTCACCTTACCTTTAACACGTTCAGACATACTGCTAACCTCCAGTGTAGCGACAAGACACTCCCTTCCTGTCATTAAAATATCGGCCTCGGCCATAAAGCATGTTCCTAACACCACGGGAACCCTCTTGATTCATATCAGAAAAAAAATCACCCAGTCAAGAGAAATAATATTTTTCGACAAAAGAACAACCAGTTAGGCAGCAAGATTATAGCATTCAAATATCTTCCAGTGAATAAAAACAGGAAGTTATCA
>JAUYSF010000215.1 GCA_030696435.1 Desulfoprunum sp.
CGATTGCTGAGAATAACCGGGAGAGAAGCTATTGTTTTTTCGCCTGTTCTTCGTCCTGTTTGATACGGCTGCTTTCCTGTTCAGCGGCTATTTTAGCCTGATCAAGTGGGACCTTGATCGCCTGGACAGCCTCATTTGCCACTTTGTCCGTTCTCTGTTCGATTACGCCTTTCTCTTTTTTTTCCTGATCACTGGAACAGGATGAGAGAGGAGAGCAGAGGATGAAGAGAGCCATAATTGTATAGAAATATTTTTTCATGGAAAATCCTTGGGAAAGAAGAAAGGGAGAGTTTGACCGGGCATTGTATTGGAGTGTTGACATTATTGTCTGACGATACCACCCAATGGTGCGTAATGGCAAGATCTCGAATGGCATATCAATGTCAAATCAAGGTTATGGGCCATAGGTTTCCAGCCTGATGTGTTGATGGAAGAAAGGTCGATGTTCATCTATTCTATGGCTGACATAAAGGATGGTGCATATCCGGCGCTCGGCAATCTTGGCCAGGAATCCGAGCAGTTCCTGGCGATTGGCTTCATCCAACCCCTGGGTCGGTTCGTCGAGGATCAACAGACGTGGGAGTTTAATGAGGGCACGGGCGATCAGGACCAGGCGCTGCTCGGCAAAACTCAGGCGGCGAAAGGGCTGAGAGGCCTTGCCTGCAAGGCCGATCCACTCCAGCCATTGTCTGGCCTTCTTCTGCTGGGCGGCAGTTGCGTGACGGTACAAACCGATGGAGTCAAAAAGGCCTGAAATCACCACTTGCAGGGCAGTGCCGGGGATGTGATGATTGCGGTGAATCTCCGGTGAGACGATGCCCATATGCCGTTTCAGCTCCCAGATCGATTCACCGCTGCCACGCCTGATCCCGAAGATGTGCAGATCATTGGCATAGCATTTGGGATTGTCGCCGGTGATGATATGCAAAAGGGTTGATTTACCGCAGCCATTCGGGCCGCTGATCAGGGTGTGACAGCCTTCATTGATGAGAAGATCGAGATGTTGGAAGAGCAGAACCTCACCAAACCCGGCAAAACCATCCCGGAGGGCAACAAGTTCCTTCTGCTTGGTGTCGTCTGAGGTTGTTTCTCGGGCTTCCGGGAGTTCGGGATGGAAAAGGCCCTTTGACACAATAAGGTTGTTGTCAAGTTTCTTCAGGACGCCTTTCTTTCCTCCCTGCCAAAGAATTCGGCCCTGCGAGAGAACTGCCAGATGACTGCACCAGATGGGGATATCTTTGCGATTGTTGACGGTTGCGAGTAGCTGCACTCCGTGACCCAGGAGGGTAGCGAGGGCCTTGTCGAGCTCCCGGCAGCTGATCTCATCCAGGCCGTCGTAGAGATTCTGGAGCAAGATTTCGGTCCTCCCCTTCAGAATTTCCCGCAGGAGAATGAGCTTTCGGCTCTGACCTGAGCTGAGCTGTCGATAGCCTTTATCGAGAGAATCGCCCAGAGCAAGTGCCCGGACAAGAGGTGACCCCGAGCTGCCGGGTGGCAGAAATGCCGCTGCCGGGGTGCCGGGGTCGGGTCGATCGAGGTAGTCGCTGTCGTCGAGACGCAGTTCTTCCTCGTAGATATCCTGCTGTATCTTGAATGAGATGATCCCGGGAGTCTCCGGAAGGGCCAGGAAATCTGCTTTGAGCATATCGAGATTGCCGGTGAGCAGCGTGAAAAACTCTTCAATCCCCGAATCGTTGGCTCCGTAAAGGCACCAGGATTCTCCGGGCGCTGTGGAAAAAGAAGAGATCTGTAGCGCCGGATGTTTGAGATTGCGTATCTGCATGAAAAAAACCTCTCAACAAATCATGAGAAGAAGAAAACTGGACGACCCTGGTGGATGTGTGGAATCAGCATCGGTAGAAGGGAGGAGAACTCGGAGGATTATCATGAGGGAAAGTCAGTCATGAGGAAGGAGAAGTTTTGGAAATGGGTTGCTTCTTTCCCTCATCGTCGACGGCGATATCCATTTGGGACATGATCCAGCCACCAAAGATATCGCCGTTGGGGTTGGTGTCGGCCGGCATGGCAAGAGTGCGCAGAATCATATCGCCCGCTGGTGCGATAGTGTTATTATTGAGCATTATCTTCTGAATGCAGAGTATCTGCGAGGAATTCGGTGAAACGACGCCAGGATTTTTTGTCGGCATCTTCCCGGTAACGTTCGGAGTTGAAGACCGTGAAGGCATGTGGTGCCCCACTGTAAGTGATCATCTCATGTGAGACATGGGCCTTTTCCAGATCCTGAGCGAGCAGGGCGAAATCATTCATACTAACGCTCTCGTCTGCAGTACCGTGGAGGATCAGAACCTGACCCTTGGTTTTACTGTAATCCTGTCCCGCCGGTGTGGTTAGGCCTCCATGGAAGGTGACAAAACCCTTGAGATCGGCTCCGGATCGGGCCATTTCCAGGACGGCTGCCCCACCGAAGCAGTAGCCGACTGCCACTGCTTGAGAGCTCGTGATGCCATTTTTCCGGGCCGTGGCCAGTGCGGCTTCAAGGAGTTCCCGCATCTTTTTTCTATTTTGATACAGATCTCCAGTCAGCTTTTTTTTGTCCTCCATCGCAGTGGGGCGAACACCCTTGCCAAAGAGGTCGGCGGCAAATACGGCATAGCCCAGATCGGCCAGCATCTCTGCTCTCTTGATTTCGTAGTCTGTCAGGCCGTCCCAGTCGTGGACCAGGAGAACGAGGGGCGCGTTCACTGACGGAATGATGAAGTAACCTTCATAATCAGTGCCGTTCACGGTATAGCCAATCCGCTGGCCGGTTGCTGCAGAGGCAATGATGGCTGTGCAGAGCAGAAAAATGAGGATGATGAGTGAGCGCATAACGGGTCTCCTTATGTGAGCGTTTGGAAGGAATCCTCGGATCGAAAGCATTCTGGTGAGCTGTTGCATGCCGATTTAAGGAGGGAGCTCCATTCGAGGAAATATATATGTAAATGATGGATGGCTACATACATTCGCCTCATACTCTTGTCTTCATAAAGTAAGAGCCGGGCAGATAAAAATCAACAGGGAGAGGCTGCAGCTGCAATGATTTGTGAGATGAGGACGTGGTTGGGAAACTCATGCCCGACCGAGTGTCTCCCTTATCGTGTTCCTTCGGTAATTACCTGACCTCGTGAGGTAAAAGAAATGCCCTGTTGGTTCATGGTGCCGATCATGATTGACTCGACAATGGGTTGGTTGATCGGTTTGGTTGCCGACCATCTGACCAGAAAACTGGCCCCCGATCCTCCGGCTTTATCTGACTCGTTTACGAGAAACCGGACAGAAGAGAAGGGGCCGAGGGTGACAGGGGTATCAATATATTTTCTCAGGAATTTGCCGTTTGAATCGAAATAATCCGCTGTAGATAGGATCAGAGGGGCGCTCAGGTCGGTATTCCTGATACTGAGGGTGACCGTGAGATAGAACGGGTGCTCCCGGTCGCCGATATAGATATGAGAATAGGCTGGGACATAGACCGCCTGGCCGGTCGACAAGGGGTATTTGTCTTCGGCGATTACATCATTTAAGGTGAAAGCGAGGCATATGACCAAAACCAGGAGCAGGCGATGCTTACAGCGAAGGAGGAGGGCGGGCATGTGAATACCTCTATAAAATTTTTTCCTCGTAGCTTGAGACGGCAAAAAATAGACAAGTCTTATCTTTGTAGCCTGTTTTGGAGAATCTTTGAAAGATTTTTTTCTCTGCTGAGAAAATGGAGAGCAGGGAGATCGGTTCTGATCGATAGTCAATGGCCAGAAATCCTGAAAAAGGCCGCTCTTTTTAAAGAGCAAAAGCAGCGGATCTTTTGATCTTTACGATTTTTCAGGATATACTTCTCTTGTCTGCTGGAGAATACATGTCATCCAACCGGGGAATTGAGAGAGGAAAACAAGCAATGTCGACCGAAAAAAGACGGTTCAGCCGCATCGGCTTCAATATGGTAGCGGAATTGACAGTGGGTGATCGGGTTTATTCCTTTTCGCGAGTGGCCAATCTCAGTGTCGGAGGCTGTCTTTTTGAGACGGCAGAAAACCTGAAGGTGGGTGCTGTCTGCCGGTTATGGCTGCCACTTGAACCAACCGACCCCGAGTTGGGTGTGGAGGTTTTCGGTGAGATAGCCCGTTGTGCTGATGAAACTATCAGTGTGCAATTCACCCGCATCGATCCCGAAAGTCTGTTTCATCTGCAAAATATCATCCTCTATAATGCCGTTGATCCTGATCGGATTGAGGACGAAATCAATGAACATCCAGGCCTGATCTGAGATTTTTGGGGAGATCGAGGAAAAATCCCAGGCCCGCAATTTCATAACGTTCCCCTTCCAGTCACCTGAGATACCGGCGAGCCCTGAGCCCCTGAATTACTCGCTTGCAGAGAGTATTTTCCCTGCTGATGTTGACGTGCCTGCGTCGATTTACCTTCTGTTTTTCCGAACAAATGCTGGTAAATGGGATTATCTCGGAGGGGTTCAGGAAGGAGTGCGGCGGTAGGTGATGACGGTGAAGGCTTCTGTGCCGGCATGTCGTTTCCGGGATATTTCCTGAAA
The DNA here is from genome assembly GCA_030696435.1 of Desulfoprunum sp. Classification (GTDB taxonomy): domain Bacteria; phylum Desulfobacterota; class Desulfobulbia; order Desulfobulbales; family Desulfocapsaceae; genus Desulfoprunum. Next base: position 4,541 of record JAUYSF010000215.1, read on the forward strand.
CTCTGTACAACTGAATTCAGGGAAAAAGGCGTCGCCATCGACTTCGTGATCGAGAACGGAGAGGATGAGGCCTGTTGCTAGAGGCATTGCCAGAGTGAATATCTGTTCGCCACCGATGACGAAGACCAGCTTTCCCTCGCGACAGAGTCCAAGGGCTTGCTCAAATGTTGCTGCTCGTGTTGCACCGGGCGGTGCAAAAGACGGATCGCGGCTGAGGACGATATTCTCTCGTCCCGTCAGAGGGGCAGGAAGTGAGGCAAAGGTTTTGCGGCCCATAATCAGGGCATGGCCCATGGTCGTGGCCTTGAAAAACCCCAACTCTTCCGGGATATGCCAGGGCGTTTGGCCTTTTCGTCCGATGACCCTGTTGGTGGACATGGCAGCGATGAGAAGGATGTCCATTTGACGATAAGAGAGGAAAAGAATAAAATAGGTATTGTATTTGCTGACTCTGCTATTTAATAATACGATAATTATGCATTTTTAAAAGCATGAAAACAATAGAGAGTGCTATCGACTATCTCGGGAGGTTTTGGTAATGAAAGTAATTTGTCCCCATTGTGGGTTAAAAGGGACTGCGGATAAGATTTTGCAGGACAAAAAAGTTCGATGTCCACAATGCCAGAAAATTTTCAGACTGAGTGAGACAAATGCCTTTTCAGTTATAACGACGTCTCAAGAAATCAACGTTGCCGATCCGCTGGAAAACGTGAAGCAGGATCAACCTGATCAGCCGCTGCATATCGAAATTCCGGTGTCTCAGGTGGTCCCGCAACCTGGAAAGATTCCTGCAATGGAACTGGGGATCTGTTCTATCTGTGGCTTTTCCCTGAGTCAGGCCTATCTTGAAAAAAAGGATGAAAAGCTGTACTGCCGGATATGTCTGCCTGCCTGAAAAAGAGGCCGATTGCAACATGTCTTGCCAATAACCTGAGTCAATTGTTGACACGAAAATCGTAACCGGGGCGCAGGTCCTGTCGGGAGGTTTGGCGATGAAAATGCATTGTCCCCATTGTGGGGTGAAAGGCTCAGTTGATGATTCGTACATCGGCAGAAAGATCAGGTGTCCAAAATGTCAGGAAACATTCAGGTGTCAGATCGATGAAGAGGTGGCCGGGGATGTTGACATGCAGCAGCCTGTACTCCCTCCTGCTGAGGAGCATCCCGCCCTCTCCCCTGTCGCCGAGACTTCTGATGCAGAATCTTTGAAAGACCTGGCGGATGAGTCCCCGGATATATTTTCCGAGGAGGAGACATCGCCGGTCTCTCAGCTTGACACTTTTCCTGTGGCGTCGTTGCCTCTCGATGAGGCTGAAGCTGTCGAAAAAGAACCAGAAGAGGTTGTCCCGGAAATGGAATCCCCCTCGGATTCTCAAGTGGATGAGGACAGGGAGGCCGAAGAGATTGAAGTCCTGCTCGCTGGAGATGCAGAGGTGGAACCGGTTGAGCAGATTCCGGAGCAACCGGTTGAAGATATTGATCTGTCCGAGGTTCCCGATCAAAAACCTCTTGCCGCTGATACTCATGCTCTAGAGAGGCTAGAGGATCAGGAGCCCCTGCGGCTTGATGACGACAGCTGCGCTCCAGCCTCGGAGCCAGCGGCAATCGAGCCGACCTTGCCGGCTGCCGCTGCAGTACACGCCCAATCAGAAAAAAAACCTCCGATAGCGCCGCCAGGCAGATTTGGCCAAGGGCTGAAGCCTCGAACAGATTTTACTCTAGGTGAGGCCCTGAACGAGGCCTGGCAGTATACCAAGGGGGCAAAAGGCTCGATCTGGGCGGCCATTGGAATGATGTATCTGGTTATGCTCATCCTGGGACTCGGCCTGGGATTTATGCAGGCAGCACTTGGGATTGTTCCTGCGAGTGCTGCCGGGATATGGGTCGAGATAGGTGTTCAATCTCTTATCAGTGCCATTTCCACGCTTTTTACCGCAGGATTGATGTATATGGGTGTTCGTCGGGCGGCCGAAAAGGATCTCTCCTGGAAGTTGGTTTTTGTTGGTGTTCCCATGGCTGTAAAATTGTTGATTGCCTCAGTCCTTATGATGCTCCTGGTGATCAGCGGTTTTGTCCTGCTTATCCTGCCCGGAATCTATCTGGCCATCGGTTATTCCATGACTCTGCCTCTCATGATCGACCGGCAGCTTGATCCATGGCAGGCCATGGAGGTCTCTCGCAAGGCGATTCATAAGGTCTGGTGGAAGGTCTTCGGGCTCTTTTTCGTCATGGGGCTTATCTATCTTGTCTCTGCTATTCCTCTGGGGATCGGGTTGATTTGGACAGCCCCCATGTCTGTCATATTGGTTGGCGTGGTCTATCGGTATCTTTTCGGGTCGCAGACGAAAAAATACTGAAAAATCGATCCGTCCTCATGTTCTGAAGTGACGAGGCGGTTTTTCTGCCGCCTCGTCGTCTTGTCAATCTTCGAGAATGCTCTATTTCATTTTCAAATCAAGATGAGAACGCGAAGGCAAGCGAGCAGCGACGCGACAGTACATACACGTACGGCGAAGAGCTGCGCAGCGAAGCCGACAAAGTTAACGCTTGATTTGGAATTGGAATAACTGGCAACTCCGAGTCTTATCTGGCCGCAGCCTCTGCGTCTCGATGGTCAACGGGCGGTGTGATGCGGGTGGAATGTGCAATTTGATTTAGCAAGACCGAGGCGGCATTCGCTCACCGTCATTCACCTGCTCATGGTGTTATGCGCCGCCCTGGTTTCGACTTCTTTCACCGTTGGGGCTGCCATTGCACCCGGGCTGGATCCGGCAGTCCTTACTCTCATCCGTTTCATCCTTGCTGCTTGCCTGCTCGGCCCCTATGTTCAGCGTCGCTGCGGCCTACTTTTTTCCTGGTCACTCTTCTGGCGATCGGCCTTGATCAGTGCCTGTCTAGTAACCTTTTTCTGGTGCATGTTTCTTGCCCTGCGCTCTACCACAGCTCTCAATA
>JAUYSF010000414.1 GCA_030696435.1 Desulfoprunum sp.
CAGATGCACCTGTTCCTTGACTCCCTTGGTGACGAGGATTGCACCATCCTTATCAACGATGATGCCGTCCAGCCCCAACTTTTCAAGGGCGGTGATGCCCTTTTGCGGTCCCATGATGAAGATGCCTGTGGCAAAGGCGTCGGTCAGAGTGGCTTCCGGGGCAATGACCGTGACACTGCGGCAAAGACTCTCCGGATAGCCCGTTCCGGGGTTCAGTAGGTGATGATAACGGATGCCGTCCTGCATAAAATAGCGCGGATAAGCGCCTGAGGTCGAGACCCCCTGCGTCCCAAGGTTGACTGTGGCAAGGAGCGCATCATTGTCCCCCTTCGGTCGGGGATTCTGGATGCCGATATTCCACGGTCGACCATCCGGTTGTCTGCCGAAAAGTTTGATATCACCCGCCACCGCCACGATACCGTCTTCGATACCGTTTTCTTTGAGAATCTCGGCCGCCTTGTCAGCGGCGAAACCCTTGAGAATGCCGCCCAGATCCATCTGCACGCCGACCTTTTTGAGATAGACGGTTGAGGCCGCCGTATCGATGACGATATTTTTATAGCCAACAAAGGGCATGCGCTCGGCAATACTTGCCGCAGATGGAACGACTTTCTTCTTGAAGTCCCAGAGCTTGACGATCGGCCCGACGGTTATATCAAAGCCTCCTTCGGTCTGCTCACTGACATAGACGGCAGCCTTGATGATATCCAAGGTGTCTTTGGATACGCCTACCGGTTTGATTCCGGCGTTGCGGTTTATGGCGGAGATTTCGCTGTCAGCGGCGTAAAAGTTGAGCAATCGGCCAAGGCGCTCAAGCTCCAGATAGGCGGCATCACAGGCCTTTCTGGCCTTTTCCGGCGAATCGCCGACGACAGTAATGGTCACAAGGGTATAGAGCGAGGAGCGGGTCTCTTTATAGAGATGCCTGCCGGAATCCCCACCTAGCTGGACAAAAAGTCCGACCAATATGGCACAAAAAAGCACGACAACGGCAATTCGTCCTGTAGTCTTCATCGCTCTGCTGGGTTTTTATCCGAATTTGTCGTATTCCTTTGCAAAGACATCAGCCAAGAGCCGTTATGGTTTCTCATAGAAAATATACGATGTTGAATAATCGCTGAATTCAAAATAGACTTTCTTTTCAGTCGGATCAGCCACACCGTTTAAGTCGGCATCAAGAACGCCGTAGCCATATCGATAAGGCCGTTCAGCTTTGCCCTCGGTGGCCAAAGCCGTGGAAAGCTTGTCAATTTTCATAAAGCGTTTGACCAGTTTGTCCCCGGCATAAACCTCAAGTACTCCATCCGTGCCGGTCCAGTTCTGGACGGCCCGACCAAACTTATTCTGGGTTTCCTGGGTGCAACCGGCACAGGCCAGCACAATGGCTGTCATAATCACAAACCGTTTCATATTTTTCCTTTCATTGAGAGAATACCGGAGGTCTATTGCAACTCCAGAAGGTCACCTTCTTTGAGAGCAAACGGGATACGCCGCCCAGCCTTTTCAACCTCATAGTCACCGGGAGGCAAGGGCAGAGTGCTCGATGTTGCACTGATACGACCTGCCTCGCCCCCTGCGGCACTATAAATCACGAGGCCGTTGATATCAAGGCCCTTACCGGAAACCCGACCGGGGTTTAACACCACCTTTTCTCCTTCCCCCACCTCGACCGGCCAGAAAAGCCGGCCGAAGCTGACAACATAACGACCGGGCATGACTGCCGCCGAATTTCCGGTAGCACTGACAACCGCCATTTCCTCCTCGGTCTCCGGATCAAGGATACGATGACCGGAGATCGAGGCCCCCTTGACCTCGATGTGTCCCGGTCTAATCAAAGTAATTTCCCCGGGAAGGACCTCAACACTCTTGAGGGTTCCCGCTCCCACCGTCACATTGTACAAACCAGCTGGAACTTCGGCAGAACCCTGAACATGGGAGAGATTCGCGACTTCCTTGCCACCCACCGCTTCAGTGATCTTATGGCCGGTGATATCGGCGCCCTCAATCTTGATGACGCCGGGTCGGGTGTCCGGCAGCTTGAGAACACGCAACTGTTGTGGAGACTCCAGCGGCTGTACGGCATCCTTCAAGGCCTTGGCAAGGCTTGCAGCATCTCGAACATCGAAATATTGTCCACCTCCGGCCTTGGCGACACACTGCAACTGCTGTCGGGTACTGACATCCACATCAAAGCCAATGACATGGATAATCGCCTTGACATCGGCTGCGGCCAGGGCCATCGCCACGGCGCAGGGATCTCCCTCGCAGGTCTCCTTGCCATCACTTACCAGGACAATCGTCCGGCTCTCTTCTCCGGGGCCACCGAAATCGGCTGCCGCCTGCTGCAGGACATAGGAGATCGGTGTATAGCCCCTCGGAGACAATGGCCCGAGACTGGTGATGATAGCGGCTGACACCTCGGCCGTCTCTCCGAATGGCACCAGCAGCCGGCTATCCGTGCAGTCCTTTTTGGCCTTGTCCGATTGATGGCCATAGGCCCGAAAGGCAATGGTGGTAACCGGATCGATTGCCGCCAGCAGCTCGCGCACTGCAGTCTTTGCCGCCTCAATTTTGGGCTGGCCATCAGGCAGAAGAGCGGCCATGCTGCCCGAGGCATCAAGGATGATCTCAACCCTGGCCGCATGCAGCGGCAGGGCAAAGGACAGGAAAAAACAGGTAAGAAGGATGATCAGGGCCGATCTGCTGAAATGTTTCATGGCGCTCTCCCCAGGTATTGAAAACCTATCCCATTTGAAGATGATTGGTGTATTCAACCTCTTCTCCCAACATGCTTTCCTCACCTCAGCCTAGCTCAAACAACCCTGAACAACAAGAAGTTTCCCAAGAGAATATGGCCACCACCATTGCATTGGCGGTCTGTTTGAAATCCTCTTTGAGGGATACGAGGTAACTTTGTTACATTAATATAATGCAATTATATTAAATATATACATTACTGGTAGAATATTTTTTGTTTGGTTATCAGAATTTCGATATTGTCTCTTTATTCCTCTTCTTCTCTGTGGTATCCTGCCCCTGTGCTTATGCCAGAGATGTTGTGCTCGGCAGGAGCAAGGGGCTCCAGGCCGCTGGCGCTCCTGCCATCACGTTTCAACCACTACCCATTCACTCCATGGAGGACTCAATGAAATCCCCAGTACGTGTAACTGTTACCGGTGCAGCCGGCCAGATCAGCTATTCCCTTATCTTTCGCATCGCCGCCGGTGACATGCTCG
>JAUYSF010000416.1 GCA_030696435.1 Desulfoprunum sp.
GGCGGATGATGTCGTGGGTTTTTTCGTTGGTATAGGTGATATGGCAAGGCAGTTGCGGCAGGGTGTAGCCGCCTTGCGAGGAGTAGGAAAAATGGGCTGGAGGCTGATCGCTATACTGGGCCTCAAGCTCGGAATAGTCGATGGAATGGGCGGCCAGTCGTGGTACTGTGCCGGTCTTCATCCGGCCTACATTGAATCCCTGTTCTTTGAACCAGGCGGCCAGGCGGGTGGACGGGACGTCTCCCATGCGACCGGCGGGGAAATTCTTCAAACCGATATGGACAAGGCCGTTGAGAAAGGTGCCGGTAGCAACCACCACGGCCTTAACACGGATCTCCTGATCAAGGGATGTCCGCAGGCCGATAATATGGCCGTCTTCGACGATCAGGGAATCGACGACGGCCTGACTGATCGTCAGATTTTTCTGATTTTCCAGGACTGATTTCATCCGCAGGCGGTACAACAAGCGATCGGCCTGAGCCCTTGAGGAGCGGACGGCCGGACCCTTGCTGGTATTGAGGCGGCGGAACTGGATGGAGGTGGCATCGATGTTCTTGGCCATTTCGCCACCGAGGGCATCGATCTCCCGGACCAGATGTCCTTTGGCCAGACCGCCGATGGCTGGGTTGCAGGACATGGCCCCGATGGTATCGGCGTTGATGACCGCGACAAAGGTCCTGCAGCCCATTCTGGCGGCGGCAAGCGCAGCCTCGCAGCCGGCATGTCCGGCGCCGATTACGGCAATATCATAGTCATTCATGAAGGTTAGGTTGGAATGTCGGTGAGTTGTGTTTATAGGGATGCAGCCTATCGGATTTCATTTCCCGGCTTTTCCCACGAGATAAAGGCCCATTGCGGTGGAACTGCCCGTTGAATAGAGATATAGCCGTCGCCATAGACTTGGCTTCTCCCTTCAAGATAGCGGTGGAGAAGGACCTCTTCACGGGCTGAGAGGTCTTTGAACATCCAGGAATATGAGCGAAATGCCTCATCGAGACTGGCAAATCTGTTGGCAGTCTCCAGCTTGAGAATATCAACATGGGGATGGATCCCCATACTATAAAGGATATTGAGGGCATAGATATAGTCCGGGCCGGGATTGAAAGGCCGGCCAAGGGCGTCGAATGCCTCCGGGTCGAAAGGAGTGGGGGAAATACGATCGATAATGAAAACAGAGCGGGAGGCATAGTGGTCGAGCTTGTGCAGTGCTGCTTTGAGACCGGCTACTCCCAGCGAGCGGGAGGCAATGGTGATATCGTGCTGTTTAATTCCGAAAAGTGACCAGTCGTCCTCCCAACTGCCATGCACGGTGCGTATATTATCAAGTCTGGCCTGGGCTGCCTGTTCCTTAAGGGAGGCCAGCATGCCGGAGGAATAGTCGAGGGCGGTTACTGACTTGACCTTTTGGGCGATGGGTAGAGTGAGGGTGCCGGGGCCGGCACCGATGTCGAGTACGGTCAGGGAATTGTCCAGGGGCAAGCGGGCAAGGACAAGTGATACAAATGCTGATGAATGGTTGCGGGAGGCGAAAGAGGCTGCTCGTTTATCCCATTCTTCTGCGCCTTTGCTGCTCCAGGATTTTTGTGCGCGGGCATTATGCCAGAGAATATCCCAATCAAGATCGGAGTAGGTAAGTGTGCTGTCCATGCTCATAAATATCTGTGTAACAAAAGGACCTGTTTGAAATCAAGCAGAGATGGGATACTACGACAATGTAATGTGAATAATAATCATGACAGCGTAGCATATTGGGCAGGCTTGCGCAAGGTGAGGCAGGATTGATGGCTGAAAATGTTTGACAGTTGGTGGCTTCTGTGGTTAATATTTCTGTTTTGTTATTTTAGGATTTCCTACCTGGCGGTCCCAAATGGCATAGCAATGGCAACAGGTTGCCGAGCATCAGAAAGCCTGCTGCTCAATATTGATTAAAGTCTGAAAAACATCAATATTTTCATGGAAAATCATGGAGATGTAGAAAAAAGGAAGTGAGAAAATGAGCAAACGTACATTTCAGCCAAGCAATACAAAACGTAAGCGGAAACATGGTTTTCGTGAGAGAATGTCGACTCGTGCCGGTCGCGCAATTCTGAATGCCCGGCGCGCAAAGGGACGCAGGCGTCTCTCTGCCTGATCCGTTGCCAAGATGTGGACTTTCAAAGCATTCCCTGGTTCGTAAGGGGTGGGAATTTGAAAGGATTTATAGTCAGGGAAAACGATTGCACGGCAAGGGTTTCACTCTGATTTGTCGTGCAAACACAGATGGTTGCAGCAGAATCGGCATAAGTGTACACGGAAAAATCAGGGGGGCGGTGAAAAGGAATCGGATTAAACGAATAATTCGAGAATCTTACCGTCTTCAGAGAGAGATATATCCTCCTCATGCGGATATCGTCTTTGCGGTTAAGCCTGATTTTGCTCTTCTTTCTCCCAGCGATGTAGGTCAGGCCGTGGCCTTCGTTGCCCGCAGGAACGCAACCCGTGAGGTTTGAATTGAGCATCTCTCAGCTCCCGAAACGTTGTCTTCTCGGGCTGGTCAGGGGATATCAGTATTTCATTTCCCCACTGTTTCCACCGTGTTGCCGTTTCACCCCTACCTGTTCCGCGTATACAATTCAGGCCATTGAAAAATATGGAGTTTTTCGGGGATCATTCCTCTCTCTCCGCCGTATACTCCGATGTCATCCGTTCTCTCAAGGTGGTTATGATCCGGTTCTTTGAACTGGATCCAGCCACGTGTTATGTGATGTCATGCGGGTATGCTGAGTGGTACAAAATCAGACGGTACATGTATGGATACCTATAGAGCCTTCTTGGCCATTATCATTTCTTTCGTCATACTCATTGGCTACCAGTATTTTTTCGTCGGTTTTGATAAGCCTCCCGTTTCGACTGAAACAGTGGTGAAAAAAACTGAAAAAACCGAGCCTGTTAAGAGTGTTGCTTCCACGGCGGAAATCACCAAGCCTCAGCCAGAACAGAAAGCCGCTGCTCAACCTGCAGTGCCTACTCGGTCGGCCAGGAAAATCACTGTTGATACCGCTCTGTATACCGCAGTCCTCTCCGAGAATGGTGGGGCGATTGAAAGTTTTATCCTGAAAGAACACACAGAAACGAGTAAGGCTCACTCTCCGGGTAAACAGCTTGTCATGACGACCCCGGATCAGGGCTTTCCCTTGAAGTTTTCTTGGGGCAGTGCTGTTGCTCAGGATCTGCTTTTCGACAGCGACGGGCAGGAGGTCACCTTTGGGGAGAACGGCAAGGCCGTGCTGACCATGAAAGCCCTGACCGAAAGTGGCCTTGAGATAGAACGCACCTTCACCTTTGATACGAAGAAATATCTCATTGATCTCGCTGTCAAGGTGACCAATACCTCCGCTCAGCCTCTCCAGGGAATCGCCCAGCTCCATCAGATCAACAGTCCTTTTGAAGGGGCGAAATCCTCCGTAAGTATGCTCTTTTCAGGCCCTGCCGCGTTTATAAGCGGTGCCTTGCAGGAAGTTAAGAGCAAGGAATTTGCCGAAGGAGCCAAGACCTTGCAGGGCAAAATGGATTGGGCGGGATATGAGGGGAATTATTTTCTTTGCGCCATCCTGCCGCTTGAGGATGCCGGGGCAACCTTCACCATGCAGGGCACCGAGGCCTTAACCACCATGCAGGTCGCTGGTAACCTTGATACACTCAAGCCCGGGGCGGCAAAAAAATACTCCTATCACATATTCTATGGCCCGAAAAAACTCACACTCTTAAAGGAGATTGGCTTTAATCTCGATAAGGCCATTAATTTCGGCTGGTTTGATGTTGTTGCCAAGCCAACACTCTGGCTGCTCAATTTTTTCCATGATTTCTTCGGCAACTACGGCATCGCCATTATCCTGGTAACGGTGCTGTTCAAGGCGGTTTTCTGGCCGATTACCCAGAAGGGTATGAAATCCATGAAGAACATGCAGAAATTGCAGCCTAAAATGGTCAAGATCAAGGAGAAGTACAAGAACGATCCGGCCAAGATGAACCAGGAGGTCATGGGCCTCTATAAGACCTACAAAGTCAATCCGCTTGGCGGTTGTCTGCCGATGGTCCTGCAGATTCCGGTCTTCTTTGCACTCTACAAGGTCCTGCTGCAGTGCATAGAATTACGGCACGCCCCTTTCATGCTCTGGATTACCGATCTCTCTGCCCCCGATAGATTGTGGATCGGCCTTAACCTTCCCTATCTTGGCGGGATTCCGGTTTTGACCCTGTTGATGGGGGCATCGATGTTCTTCCAGCAGAAATTATCGCCTACAACAGCAGACCCGGCCCAGGCCAAAATCATGATGTTTCTGCCCGTTATATTTACATTTATGTTCCTCAACTTTGCCTCAGGGCTTGTTCTCTACTGGTTCGTTAACAATCTGCTAGCAATACTCCAGCAGTATATGATTAACAGGGGGAACAAACCGGCGGCAGCGTGACAAAATCGGGCAAACAGACTGAGCAGAGGACATACTGGCTGCACTATTGAGGAAAACTCTTGAGTAAGGGAAATCAATGTCTTTAAAGAAGAAAGATTATTACGGCAAAGAAATCACCGATGCTATCAAACAGGCTTGTAACGATCTCGATGTAGCACAGGAAAATCTTGATATAGAGGTTGTGGAGACAGGTTCGACCGGAATTTTTGGTCTGAGAAGAAAGAAGGCCCATATCCGGGCTGCTGTGAAAATCGCAGAACAGCCCCGAAAACCGAAAAGTCCTCCCCCCGTGGTACAAGACAGGGTGGAGAAACCGGTGCACGTGCCGTCCGTTGACGCAAGGCCATCACAGCAGGAAACGGCAGAAGTCGACCAAAAGAGCAAAGTCGATGGCGTGCAGGAAGATAGCCCGGAGGGTGGAGAGGAGAATGGTGAGGTGAGCGTTGAAGCCGCCGAGATTGTCCGATCCGAGCTGGCAAATCTCCTTGTTCTCATGAAAATCCCCTCTCAGATTGATGTGGAAATACATGGTCTGACGGTTCAATGTACAGTCCGGGGTGAGTTTGAAGAGGAACTCACCGGCCAGGAAGGGAAAATTCTTGATAGTCTGCAGTATCTTCTCCGAAAAATCATTGCTAAAAAGACCCCTGAACGTCTGCGTATTGCCATTGATGTCGGCGAGTTTCGTCAGAGACGCATAGAAGATCTGAAGGAAAAGGCTCTGGAGCTTGCGGCCCTGGTCAAAGAGGATGGCAAGACCCAGATGATTCCGGCCCTCAATCCCTCGGAGAGACGGGTAGTGCATATGGTCCTGCAGGAGGATAAGGAGATCCGTAGTCGTTCGGTGGGCGATGGCTTATTCAAAAAAATTCTTATCTATAAACCGGGAAAAGGCAATAATCCAGGTGCGAGAAAGAGATCGCCTTCCCGTGGCAGAAAGGCTAAGACCCCCGAGAACCCACAAGAGGGCGAGGAATAATCTCTGCAGATCGTTTGCTCAAACTGAAGATTTACTGATCCGTTTAGGTCGAAGGCCGTGATGCAACAGGATTCCTTTGCTGCCGGATGAGGTGCTTGCCAAATGATTTCCGGAACAACAGACAGTACCATCGCAGCCATTTCCACCCCGCCAGGATCCGGAGGTATCGGCATTATCCGGATAAGCGGGGGCCTCTCCCTTGCCGCTCTGAAAAAAATATTTCAACCCCATGATGAGAATTGTCGGTATAGGAGCCATCAGCTGTACTATGGCCGGATCTTTCATCCTCAAGGGGGACGGATCATTGATGAAGTCCTCGCTGTCTCTATGCGGGCGCCTAGAACCTACACCCGAGAAGATGTCGTAGAAGTTCATTGTCACGGTAGTTTTCTCATTCTCCAACAAATTCTTGAACTCATCCTCGCTGAAGAAGGGATACGCCTGGCCGAGCCCGGTGAATTCACCAAACGGGCCTTTCTTAACGGCCGCATTGACCTAACCCAGGCCGAAGCTGTCATCGATATCTTGGCCGCAAAGACCAGAAAGGGTATCGATCAGGCCCAGGCGCAACTGGCAGGGGCGCTGTTTCAGCGCATCAATACCCTTCGCCAGACTCTCCTGCAGATGCGGGCCCTCATCGAAGTCGCCATTGATTTTCCTGACGAAGATCTGGAGATTGTGGATCATAGCCAGTTGATCGAGATGCTGCATCTCCAGGTGGAAGGGCCTCTTACCGGGCTGATCGCATCCGCTGACCAGGGCCGCCTCTATCGAGATGGTATTTCTGTGGTCATCGCCGGAGTCCCGAATGTCGGGAAATCAAGCCTGCTCAATGCCCTGCTGCAAGAAGAACGGGCCTTGGTTACCCCTATTCCCGGCACAACAAGGGATACCATCGAGGAGTATCTGGACATCGAAGGGATGCCGGTGCGGATTATCGACACGGCAGGGATTCGGGATAACGTGGAAGAGGTCGAGGAGCTTGGTATACAACGGGCCAAATTGTTGATCCAACAGGCCGATCTGGTCCTCTTTATGCTGGATGGTAGCCGGGAGTTGTCGGATGCCGATAGACAGCTGTTTCAGATTGTTTCCGCCAAACCGCTGATCACCGTGGTCAACAAAATAGATCTGGAAACGGCTGGCCACCATCTGTATCCTGCCGGATCTGGCTATACGGGGAAAGAAGTACGGATCTCCGCCAAACTTCAGAGAGGTATTGCCGAGCTCAAAAGAGCAATTTTTGAGAGTGTGATAGGCAGCAAGGATCAATGGCAGGAAGAGGCCTGTACCCCGAATATCCGCCACAAACAGGCCCTGATTGCAGCCGGGGAAGCCTGCGCCCGGATTCAAGAATCACTCATGGATCGCAGAAGTTGCGATCTTATTGCCGTCGATGTCCAGGAGTGTCTCGATCAACTGGGGGTAATTGTCGGAGAGACAACGACCGAAGACATCCTTGATGTAATTTTCACCCAATTCTGTCTTGGTAAATAGGCAGCCCCCTCCTTATCGAATCATCTCAAGAAGCGCGGCCACAAGCTTGTCTGCGCCTTCTCCTATCTGGTCCACCCGCGCATCAAGCATGTAACAGGGAGTGGTCACGATCCTGTTGGCCGCATCCACCGTAATTTCACCGTGTGTCGTCACCTGATGCCGGGCCCCCATCAAGCCGATGGCCTCAGCTGTGTGCGGATCCTGTCCAATTGTTACCGAGATTTCCGGCAGAAGACGGGCAAGGATGACAGGGGCGATGCAGAGTGCGCCAATGGGCTTTTTCGCCTTATACATGGCAAGAACGGCCCTGGAGACAGTCTCGTCAATCGTACACTGCGGCCCCTCGAAGGCGAAGGTGGAGAGATTCTTGGTCGCACCAAGCCCGCCGGGAATGATGAGGATATCATGGTCCTTCGCGTTAAAGAGGGCTAGATCTCTGATTTTTCCCCTGGCAATTCTGGCTGACTCGATCAGGACATTTCTGCCTTCCGGCATTTCCTCGCCGGTAAGATGGTTCAAGACATGGTGCTGCTTTTTATCAGGGGCATAGCACTGGTAGTCGGTGCCATGCCGGTGGATGGCCCAGAGGGTGAGTGTCGCCTCGTGAATCTCCGACCCATCCAACCTCCCGCAACCTGAAAGAATGACCGCAACCGATGGTTTTTTTGTGCTCATTTCCCCCCTCCCCGCTAATGATGCTGGCATTTGTCCCCTTACCTATTTTGTCTGCCAGAGCTTGAGTGTCTTTTCAGCCTCAGCCCGCTCCTTGAAATCACCCTTTTTCGCCAGCGCCCCCTGCAACGTGGCAATTGCCACATCTTTCTCGTCGTTGCCATACTGGGCCAAGGCGAGGTGATAGGCGATCACCGGATCATCGACTCTGTTGCTGAGGGCCTGTTGAAATTGAGAAATCGCCAAGGGGTACGACTGCCGTTTGAAGTGCACCCAGCCCAGTGTATCAGCGATATGGGGCTCATCAGGCATGGCCTGTTTAGCCAGCATGGCTAGGCGCAAGGCTTCGCCGAGATCCCCGTCTTTTTCCGAGGCGATAAGCCAGGCCAGGTTATTGGCTGCTGCGGTAAAATTGGGCTGCAGGGACAGGACTTTTTTATACTTCTCCTTGGCTTCGGCAAAATTCCCCTTGGTTTCAAGCAAGGTGGCAAGTCCCATATTGCCGGGCAGGGAGTCGGGCTGCTTTGCTAGAAGGTCCTGCAGCTCCTTGATAGCCTGGTCGGTCTTGCCAAGACTCCCCATCAGGCGGGCGATGATTACATAGGGCTGAGGGTTGTTTGGTGCAAGTTCCTGGGCCTTTTTGTAGGAGGCAATAGCCTCATCGTAATGCTTTTCTTTGACGAGCAGATCGCCGAGAAGCAGATAGTGCCCTCCGGCCTTTGGAGTTTGAGCAATGTGGTCCTGGATAAACTTCTTGGCCTTCTGCAGATCATTGCCGGCAGTCAGGGCCGTGAGAAGAGCCAGGGCCTTGGAATTTTCCGGTGCGAGTTCAATAAGCCGAGAGAAGGCCTCACGGGCCTTTTCCTTGTCCTCGAGACCGAGATAAGCCAGACCGAGGTTACCGATGAGATCAACATCCTTGGGAACCTGCTTTTCGACACTTTCAATGAGGGTAACCGCTTCCTTGAATTTTTTGCCTTGAATAAGAGATTTGGCCAGTATCTTGACAGCACTGAAATTACGGTTTTCGAGGCGCAAGGCAATTGAAGCGGCCTTGCCGGCTGCCTCGCTCTCGCCCTTCACGAGATAAATCTGAGCCGCGAGGGTATGGTAGCGGCTTACAGTAGGTCCGTTTTCCAAAGCTGTGTCGATAGCCTTTTGGGCCAATTCGATCTCTCCCAGGCCAAAATGGGACAAGGCGAGATAGAAAAAGGGTTCGGGCCATTTGGGATAATTGGTTGTGATGGGGGTGAGGGCGTCGATACATTCCCGGGCCTTGCCATCTTTAAGGAGAAATTTAGCCTTCAGAAGTTTGGCTCCGCCGTTTTCGGGGGCTTTCGCCAGGATTCCCTCCATTATCTTCTTTGCTTCCTCAAACTTTCTGAGATCAAAGAGGAGATCGGCCAGGGCCGTCTGCAATTCCAGCGAATCGGGTTTTTCCTTGAGAAATCCCCGGAGCTCTTTCTCGGCGACATCCAGTTTGCTCTGGGACTTATAGAGATCAAGCAACATAAGGCGAATGGCCATGGTCTCAGGGGTGATTTTTATGGCTTTTTTCAATTCCTCTTCGGCTTTATCCGGCTGTTTTTTGGCTTGATAGAGAGAGGCCATCATAATGTGTGACTGAGGGTTGTCAGGGAATTTCTCCTGCATCTTCACCAGAAGCTTTTCGACTTCTGCGTCTTTCTTCTGCTGCTGGTAAAAGAGCAGCAGGGTCCGGTAATTGGCAAAGTTGTCAGGGCCGAGCTCAATAGCCTTCTCAAACATGGCCTGGCTTTCGGGCCATTTTTCCTGGGCCGCGAGTATTCTTCCCCGGATGTTGTAGATGCGGTCGGAATCCGCTGCCTTGCCCTGGATCTTGCCGATGGCGGCCTCGGCCTCTGTAAATTTGCCGTTGATGAGTTCGAGATTGGCCAGCAGGGCCAGGGCGTCGGTGTAGGCCGGGTCTTTTTTCAGGACCTGGTCGACATATTTTCTACTCTCCGTTTTATTGTTTGAGATAAGCAGGAATTCGGCGACCTTCACCCCCGCATCGAGGTTGTTTGGATCAAGACCGGCGGTACGCTGCAGCTCGGCAAAGGCATTACGGGGATCATTTTGTTTCAGATAGAGCAGGCCCAGCTGATACCTGGCCTCGGCGTATTTTGGGTCGATTTGGATGGCGTTGCGCAACTCCAGGACTGCGGCCTTGTCCTCTGCTTTTTTGATATATTCCATGGCCTTCAGGTAGTGCTGCTCCTTTTTCTTTTCAGGAGTGGAGCAGGCTGAAACGGCCAGGAGCAACAGGGCGATGAGGGCGACATGAGCTAGGCGATTGTATGTCATACGTTTGACCTTTAAACTTGGAAGATGAAGAGCCTGGAGA
>JAUYSF010000464.1 GCA_030696435.1 Desulfoprunum sp.
GCCCAACTCCTTGAAACCATCCAGAAAGAACACCCGCACACAATCAGGATAATGCTTACCGGCCAGGCGGATGAGGACTCTATCATGCGGACCGTCGGGGTTGTGCACCAGTTTCTGGCCAAACCCTGCGATCCGGAAAAACTCAAGACGATTCTGATACAGACCAGCGCCCTGCAGGATATTATGTCCGATGGCAGGTTGAAGGATCTTATCTCACAGATCGGCACATTGCCCAGCCTGCCTACCGTGTATGCCAAGCTGCAGAAGGCCATTGTCTCACCTGATGTGGAAATATCCGAGGTGGCGGGGATTATAGAGCAGGACATTGCCATGAGCGCCAAGGTTATGCAGTTGGTCAATTCGGCCTTTTTCGGCATCTACACAAAGGTTGAAAGCCCCGCCAGGGCAGTCAAACTGTTAGGCCTTGAAACCATCAAAATCCTCGTTCTCGGCCTTGAAATTTTTTCCCAGGTCAAAATTCCCCATGATATTTTCCATATCGATACGCTCTGGTCGCACAGTCTCACGGTGGGCAAGATAGCCAGGGCCATTGCCGGTCATGAAACCGAAGACAAGGATCTCATCAACAATGCCTTTCTCGCCGGTATCCTGCATGATATCGGTAAACTGGTCCTCGGCGCACACCTGCCGGAGCAGTACCGGCAGGTGATTGACCTGGCCCGTGAGCAGGAGATCACCCTGCCGGAGGCCGAACAGGCGATTTTCGGGGCGAGTCAGAGTGCTGTCGGGGCCTATCTCATTGGTCTGTGGGGTTTTTCCAGCCCGATTGTCGAGGCTATCGGCTTCCATCACACCCTGGAGAAGTATCCGGCGACCTCATTTACCCCGGCCCTGGCTGTCCATGTTGCCAATGTCCTGTACTATCGGATTCGTCAGGATGAGATTATCGGTCGTAGTCAGGATTTGCACATGCCGGTCATTGAACGGCTTGCCTTGCAGGACAAAGTTGCGGCCTGGGAGCAGATCTGTACCGGGATCATGCAGGCGGAAGAGGAAGGGCCGTCTTCGTAGGCAATTTTGGAGGTGAAGATGGTGGTAGAGGATACAGCGGACAGCAAGAGCCTGCAGCAAAAGATAGACGGCCTGCTTGAGACCCTCAAGCAGGTGAGCTATCAGAATGCGATGATGCTCAACTGGGTCAACGGCGCGGTGGTGATGGTCGACCGAGAGGGGCATGTGATCCAGGCCAACAAGGCGGCCCTTGCAGCCCTTGGCTGGACGCCCGAGGAGTTTGTCGGTCGGCATATGCATGAGACGATCCACCACAGCCAGGATGACGGCAGTGAATATCCCTGGGATTTCTGCCCCGTTTTCGCGGCCATAGAAGACGGTTCCTCGCACCATGTCGATGGCGATGTCTTCTGGCACAAAAACGGTTCAAGTTTCTCGGCCGACTTCATCGTCTGTCCCACCCGTGATGAAAAAAACGAGATCACCGGGGCAGTGCTGACCTTTCGCAACCTCACCGAACAGCGCCTCAAGGAGGCGAACCGCATCCACAGCATGAAGCTTGAATCAATCGGCGAACTTTCTGCCGGCATCGCTCACGAGATCAACACCCCCATCCAGTTTATCGGCAGCAATGTGTCCTTCCTCCAGGACAGTTTTGGAGATCTGCTGAAACTGGTTGCAGCCTATGGTAGACTGAGAGAAGCCCTTGCCGGCTCAGGGCAATTCACCGAACTTCTCAGTGAAATCGAGGAGCTGGAGCAGGATGCCGATGTCGAATACCTGCAAGATGAGGCCCCCAAGGCCTTTGAGCAGACACGGGGCGGAGTGGACAGGGTCACAAAACTGGTCCTCGGCCTCAAGGGTTTTGCCCATTCAGGCGACGGAGAGATGAAGCGGCCAGTCGATCTTAACGAGATTATCAACAATTCCCTCATCGTCTGCCATAATGTCTATAAGTATGTGGCAGAGATGGAGACGGATTTTGGCGAACTTCCGACGATCAATATCTATCCCGGCGATATCGGCCAGGTCATCGTCAACCTTGTGGTCAACGCCGCCCACGCCATAGCCGATCTGAAGGGGGAAAGTGCCGAGATGGGGAAGATCAAGATCAGCACCAGCTGCCAGGACAAGGTCATCACCATCTCCGTCTCGGATACCGGTGGCGGCATCCCCGAAGGCGTACGGCAGCGGGTCTTTGATCCGTTTTTCACCACCAAGGATGTCGGTCGTGGCTCGGGCCAGGGCCTGGCAATTTCCCGGACGATCATTCACGACAAACACCAGGGTGAACTCACCTTCGAATCAATCATCGGCAAGGGAACTACCTTTTTCGTCAAGTTGCCTCTCTAATCTGCCGGATCTTCTGGCAAACCTCCGGTGCCGCAGTTTGTCAACTATCCAGCACCTCCCGCACCCTCTGGGCCAGCTGCTCTTTGGTAAAGGGCTTTTGCAGGAAATTGATGCCACTCGGCATGATCCCCTGGTGGGCAATAATATCTGCGGTATTGCCGGTCATGAAGATAGTCTTGATCGCGGGAAGGTGTTTTTCCAGCGCCAGCCGAAGTTCCTCGCCGTTCATGTGGGGCATGATCACATCGCTCAGGAGCAGGGCAATCCCGTCGCCTTTTTGCAAGGTATGTTCAATTGCCATGCGGGGATCTATTTCCGTTATCACGGTGTAGCCGTATCCGGTGAGGATGGTGCGACAGAGATAGAGAATCGCCGGATCGTCCTCGACCACGAGAATCGTTTCGTCGCCTGCAAAATTTTCGATGCTTTTCTGCTCTATCTTCTGCAGGGCCTCACCGTCGGAACTCGGCAGATAGACCTTGACCGTTGTGCCGACTCCCACCTCGCTGTAGACATTGATATGGCCGTTGTTCTGCTTGACGATCCCGAAGATGGTCGACATTCCGAGCCCCGTACCCTGGCCGACTTTTTTGGTGGTGAAGAACGGCTCGAAGATCTGGGCCATGACCTCTTTGCTCATACCACTGCCGGTATCGCTGAGGCTCAGGCATACATAATTACCGGGTTTGGCGTAGACATGGGTCGCACAATAGTACTCGTCGAGCACAACGTTGGCGGTCTCTACGGCCAAGACGCCGTTGCCGAGGATAGCGTCCCGGGCGTTAACTGTCAGGTTGGCCAGGATCTGATCCAACTGGGACGGATCGATCATGACAGTCCACAGGTCGGCTGCCGGAATAAAATGAAACTCGATGTCCTCACCAATCAGCCGCTTGAGCATCTTCTGGCTATTCTCGATGACGGCGTTGCAGTCGACAATCTGGGGATTGATGGTCTGTTTGCGCGAGAAGGCCAACAACTGCCTGACGAGGGCTGCCGACCGGACTCCGGCGTTGAGTATCTCATCGATGTATTCCCTGAGCTGTCCTTCCTTAGGGGCTAGCTCTTTGGCCAATTCGCCGCATCCCAGGATAACACTGAGCATATTGTTGAAATCATGGGCCACTCCGCCGGCCAATCGCCCGACGGCCTCCATCTTCTGGGCCTGGAAAAATTGCTCTTCCAGGAGAACCTGCTCGGAGATATCGTTGCGCAACTCTACGATACTGGTTATCGCCCCGCTCTGGTCGCGTACCGGGCAGGCCTTGATATCCCAGGTCTTGCCGATCTTGGTCCGCCGGTGTTCAAACTGATACTCTCCTGTAGCAATGGCTTTTTCCACCGGGCAGTCGGTACACATCTCGGTTTGTCTCGGCCACAATTCATAACAGAATTTGCCGACAATCTGCTCGCGCGCCAGACCGGCTGCCTCACAGGCCTTCATGTTGGGCCATTTGATCCGATAATCGGTACCCATGAGCAGGATTTGGTTGTCAATCGCATCCAGGATGGTGCGGGTCTGCAACTCAGAGTTGCGCAGATCTATCTCGGATTGATTACGTTCATAGGCATAGCGCAGGACCCTGATCAGCAGTTGGGCCCCGATCTGGCCTTTGATGAGAAAGTCCTGGGCCCCGGCCTTCACCGCGTCCAGGCCGATTTGTTCATCCAGCATGCCGGTAAGCACCACGACAGGCAGTTCGGGGGCTGCTTGGATAACGGCCCGGAGCGTTGCCAGGCCGGAACTGTCAGGCAGACCGAGATCGAGGATAATAATATCAAAATGGTCACGGCGTACAACTTCAAGGGCGACTGCCAGGCGCTGGACATTGCGGATCAGATATTGGGGATCTGCAATGTCCTCCAGGATAACGCGCATCAGCTCGGCGTCACCGGGATTGTCCTCAATCAGGAGTATGTGCAGTGTCTCTTTCATTGCTATTTACCATTAGGCAGGACCACGATGCTCAACCAGAAATTCTCGATTGACTGAACCACCTTGGTAAACTGAAAAAAATCGAGGGGTTTGGTGATATAGCAGTTGGCATGAAGATTGTAACTTTTGATTACATCCTCATCGGCCTTCGATGATGTCAGAATCACCACCGGGATCCGTTTCAGATTGTCATCCTGCTTGATCTCGGCCAGCACCTCACGACCGTCCTTGCGCGGCAGGTTGAGATCTAAGAGAATAAGGTCGGGTCGGGGGGCGGAGGCGTATTCCCCGGTCTTTCTGAGAAAGGCCATGGCCTTTTCGCCGTCGTTGACCACATGCAGGTTGTTATGAATCTTACTGGATATAAGGGCTTCTCTGGCAAGATCTGCATCACCCGGGTTATCCTCGACGAGCAGTATGTCGACCATTTTTATTGTGCTGTTCATCGTGCAATTCTCCTTGTTCGTATTCTATGCTTGATAATCTCGTAAAAAGTCATTTTGGCTGTGTAGATGGACTCTGGAAAAAGCTCGATATACGAGGCGTAGATCTGAAACGACGATTTGGCAATACATGTGGTATGGCTAATCGTCGTTTCAGATCTATAACGAAGTAGATCGGGCTTTTTACGAGTCCATCATGTCTCGTTCTGCCTATCTGCATCTTGGTCCAACAGGGTAAAAAAGAAGGTGGTGCCTTTGCCCACCTCTGATTCAAACCAGATTGTGCCGCCATGCCGCTCGACGATTCGCTTGCACAGGGACAGACCGATACCGGTGCCGGGATACTCCTCACGGGTATGGAGGCGCTGGAAGATAACAAAGATTTTCTCGGCGTATTGCTGGTCTATGCCGATGCCATTGTCCCGTACCGCAAACCGCCACATATCACCCTGTTTTTCCGCTCCTATAGAGATGCTTGGTGGTCCGTCCTTACAGAATTTGATGGCATTACCGATGAGGTTTTGGAAAACCTGGACAAGCTGGGACTTGTCACCTAAGACCATTGGCAGGCGGTTATGAGTGATTCGAGCCGCTGCTTCTGCAATGGCCACTTTCAGGTTATCTTCGGCCTGGGCCAGAAGTGTGAGGGCATCAATCCGCTCAAAATCAAGCCCCCTGGTGCTCACCCTGGAAAAGGCCAGCAGTTCCTGGATGAGGATCTGCATCCGCGCTGCGCCATCAACGGCATAATGGATATATTTCCGGGCCTTTTCATCGAGTTGGTCGCGGTAGCGATCACCGAGCAGTTGCACAAAGCTTGAGACCATGCGCAGCGGTTCTTGGAGATCATGGGATGCCACATAGGCGAACTGTTCCAATTCCTTGTTGGAACGGTCAAGCTGGACCAGGGCATTTTTCAACCGTATCTCGGTGTTTCTCCGCATCTCGACTTCCTGCTGCAGGGTATCCCGTGAGACCAGGGTTTGTTGCAGCCGGCCTGTCATTGCCGCAAAGGCCTTGGCCAACGTGCCAATCTCATCTTTTCCAGCTATGTTTTGCGTAAAAACCAGATTGTCCGCTTCCGTTTTATTCACCGCTGCAACCAGTCGAAGCAAAGGCTGCAAGAGGGTATCGGCGCTTTTCCAGCCGATCAGCAGGGAAATAACCGCCATCAGAGCGGCAACCGCCAGCGTGATTCTCTGTAGGCGTTTGATCGGCAAGAGATATTCCTCCTGATCTATTT
>JAUYSF010000476.1 GCA_030696435.1 Desulfoprunum sp.
GGTGACGGCTTCATCAACGGGGACAATTATTTCCTCTTCCTTGGCGCGCTCTGCCGAAAGACTTTCGAGTTCACCCACTGTTTTGTAGTGCTGGGTGACCTCGCCTTTCATCGTCTTGATGATCGGTCGTATGAGGAGAAAATACAACAGGAGGGCGCCGACGGAAAGAAGAACTAGCTTGATGAGGGGAATATAGTCATAGAGAAGGTTGGTCGGGCTTGCACCCGCCACTGTAGAATCGGTTGGGGAATCAGTGAAAGGCATGGAGAGTACACTGATCTGGTCGCCGCGGGTGGGGATGAGTCCGAGTGCGGTTGAGACCATATTTTCCATGGATTTCAACTCTTCGGCACTACGTGGTGTGGTCTTTCCCTTTTTACCGTCGGCGGTCGCCTGTTCCTTGTCGGCGACAAGGACCGAGACCGAGAGCTTTGTAATGGTGCCAACCGGGTTGACAATCTTGTTGATCGTCTTGCTGATCTCATAATTTGTCGTGCGTGAAGTCTTGCTGGCTCCGGGCGTTGTAGTGGCCTGGCCGCTGCTGTTGCCCTGGAGATTGGATTGCACTCCGGGGACGCCGCCTGTTGTCTGGGCCCCGTTATTTTCCTGACTCATCTGTTCGCTGCGGATGACCGGATCTTCGCCGTCAAAGAGTTCCTGGGTCTTTTCCACCTTCGAGAAATCGAGAGTAGCGGTTACCCTGACCATGGCCTTGTCTTTACCCATGCTTTTGTCGAGCAGGTCCTGAGCCCGCATTTCCAGTCGTTGCTCAACCTGTTGTTGGAAGGCGAACATGTCGGTGGAGAGGAGTTTGTCCTGGTCGCTGGTCTCGTTTGCCTCCAGTACATCACCATTTGAGTCGATAATCTTGACATTTTCCGGGTTGAGTTCCGGAACCGATCCGGCCACCAGGTGGATAATGCCCTGAACCTGTTTTTTATCAAGGGTCTTTCCCGGCATCAACGTTACAATGACCGAGGCGGTGGCATTGCTCTGCTGGTTTTTAAAAAGGCGTTTTTCCGGCAGGGCCAGATGGACCCGAGTGGCCTCCACCGGGGCAAGAGAGGTAATGGTCCTGGCCAATTCGCCCTGCAGTGCCCTGGTCATGTTGACCTTTTGGACATAGTCGGAGAGGGCGAAACTCTGCTTGTCAAAAATCTCAAAACCAACACCTCCACCTGTAGGCAGGCCATTGGCCGCTAACTCAAGACGTGTTTCGTAGAGTTTGTCTGAGGGGATCCAGATGTTTTTGCCGCCATTTTTTAGATCGTAGGGGATGCGCGCGGTCTTCAGCCAACTGACGACCGATGCGGCATCACTTTCTTCGAGGTTGGCATACAGGAGCTGGTAGTCTGCCGTCCGTCCTTGGATGATGAGGGCAGCAAAGAGCCCGATGCTGATCAGGAGTACTGCAGCCATGGCGATCTTTCTGGAGAGGGGCAGTTCTCCGATGAGAGTAAAGACATTCTTCTTTCTCATCGGGGGATCGGCATTTGCATCCGTCCTTTCATTTTGAAGACGTTCTTCTGCGGCCATGAAAAATCCTTATTAACTGTTGTTCAAAGAGAGTAATTGTAATGCGCAGGAGCGTGCAGATTCAGGAAAACCATCCATAACTGTCGTAACGGCACCTAAATTTGCATACGCATGATTTCATCATAGGCCTGCAAGGCCTTGTTCCGCATCTGCACCAGCATTCGCAGGGAGACATCGGCCTCCTCGACCGCGATCATGACCTCGTGCAGATGATTGGCGTCGCCGGCCTGCAGATTTTTGATTGCCAGGTCTCCGTCGTTCTGGTCCTTGTTGACCTGATCAATCGTTGAGCTCAGAATATCGCCAAAGCCTTTTTTGACCTTGGAGATATCGCTGGTATCCGCTGCTCTCAATGGCAGCGGCGCGGCTGATCCGAGAGATGATAAGGCATCCATACACTGTTACCTCCCTATCTCTAAGGCCTTCATGGCCATACGTTTGGCGGACTTGATGGTGGTGACATTGGCCTGATAGGCCCTTGTCGCCGACATCATATCCACAGTTTCTTCAAGCACGCTGATGTTCGGCATTTCGACATAGCCGTCTGGGCCGGCATCGGGATGCGAGGGATTATAGACTTTTCTGGCCGGCTCCTGATCTTCGATAATTTTCGTAACTTCGACCCCTTGCACAGAATTCTTGAGGTTGCTGTTGAGCTGCTCCTGGAAAGAAACCGGTTTGCTTTCGAAATAGACTGACTTTTTTTTGTAGGGACCACCCTCAGGTGTTGAAGTGGTCTCAACATTAGCCAGGTTTGAACTGATGGTGTTAAGCCTGATGCTATTTGCCTTGAGCGCCGAGGCACTCACTTTGAAGGTCGTCAGGATATCCATGGTACTTTCCTTGTAGTAGAGGGTTGCTAAAGATGCCTGTCATGGAGGTCACGTCAGGCCTTATTCTCCTCCGGCAATAACGAATTTCATGACGCTGAGTTTCTTTTTCAGCAGTTGTGCGGCCGTTTCATAGAGCAGTTCGTTCTCTGAGAGTGCGAGCATCTCATCATCGACACTGACACCGTTTTCGTCTCCTATGCCTGTTGTATCCGGTTCTCTGGTGATCGTCCCGGTCACTGCAACAATATCTGTCGTCCCGAGGGCGATATGACCGGGATGTGAAGTGGCCAGTGGCATGCCGGTTCGGGTGATCGCCTGGTTGAGCTCCTGCTCAAAATTAAAACGGGCTGGGGCGTATCCTGGTGTTTCAGCATTTGCAATATTTGAGCCGATAATTTTCTGATTTTCGGCCCGGAGGTCCAGCACCTTGCTGAGCAGGTGAATGTTGGTATCAAAAGGTCTCAGGGCATTCATCGTATATTCCTTATGTGAGCATCATTTTTATCTAGCCATCTTTGATCTTCGTGGCGGCTTTTTACGAGTTTATCAAGGTTACTCAAGCTTTCGCCGCAAACGTTCTGCGGACTGGACATATTCCAAATCCTTTGCCGCATACCGTTTCCAAAGTGAGTCTTCTCCTGTGTCGACAATTTTTTGCAAGAATTTTAGGGCATTTTCAGTATTGCCTCGGCCAAGTTCAATCTGGGACAGACGATAATAGACCTGCTCGGAATGGTATTTTTTGTCCTGGAGGGCGATAAAGGCCTTTTCGGAGCCGGCCATGTCTCCGGTCTGGAAGAGACTTTCTCCGTACATGAAGAGAAGTTCCGGCGTTGAATTTCGTGTTTCTTGGCTGAGTTCGTTGAGAGACTGTACTGCATAGGTATACTTGTCAGTCAGAAATGCGAGTGTGGCGGCAATGATCTGAAGAGCAGGGTTCTTTGGTACAGGAGAGGGAAGAAGGGTCAGTGCCTTAGTCAATTGGCCCTCGACAATGAGGGCGTTCAGGCGAATGATGAGAATTTCATCGCGGGATTTCCCTTGCGAATAGGTATTGAAGTAGCGGCTAGCCAGTTGTTCGACCATGTTGCGGTCACCCTGCTCGGATACGGTCTGCAGCAAAGGGAGGTAATACTGCTCTCTCTGGTCGATCTTGACGATATTCATGACGTAGAGATACATTTCCCTGGCATGATTATAGAGGCCGATTTGCCGGTAGGAATAGGCGAGATCGGCGAGGATCTTGATGTCCAGCCAGTTTTTCTGGAAAACTTCCCTGTTCTCCTTGGCCAGGATAAGGGCTTCCGGAAATTTTCTCTCCTCTACCAATTCTTGGATTTCTCCGGGCAGAATATCGATGAGCAGGGCCAGGGCTGTCGGTCGGAGTTCCCCGGTTTGAAAATCTCTGAGAAACTGCCTGAGCAGGGAAAGCGCCTGAGTTTTTTTATTGAGCAGGCTGAAGACCAAAGCCTCTTTGAACAGGGCCTCGGCCACGAGGGGACGCAGGACGGCCTTTTCGGCGTGGCTGTGGTAGGAGGCTGGTGCCTCTTCAGACCAGGTTTCATCTGTCAGGTATTTGAGGTCTGTTAGCTTGATGGCGGCCCTGTATCCAGCTTCTGTGCCGGGGAAGGCGTCTTCTACAAGGGAAAAACTATCAACGGGAGGTGCGGTTTCGTTCAAGCGCATCTCGGTCATGGCTTTTCTGAAACTGATAAGACCGGAGGCCTCCTTAACGTTGACCATGGGGATGAGGCGTGTATAGCATTCGCCTGCTTCATTGTATTTTTTGTGAAAATAGAGCGTATCGCAATATCCCTTCAACGAATCCGGATAGGTGTTGATAATCGTCGTATCCTTGAGCAGTTGGTAGGCTACATAAGCCTTCAATGGTTGCTGCAGTCCAACATACGTGTCTGCCTGCCGCAGGTCTTTGATTTTTTGTGTTGCAGTCGGGTAGGCGACATCCTGGCGATCGAGAAGTTGCTGGGCTTTCTTGAATTGTTTCGCTGCCAGAGCGCTTTCAATTTCAAACATGACAAGGTGCGGTAGGAGACGGCTTGTCAGGCCAAGGGATTTTTCCAT
>JAUYSF010000485.1 GCA_030696435.1 Desulfoprunum sp.
ATCGGAACCCGAAGCCCGCATATTAGTCAGCTTTTTGCCCTTCGCCGGATTGACCACCAAATCAGCCGCCCGACAGTGCTCGCCGATAATCTGTCCCGGATACAAAGGGTCACCCGGATGGATGAAGAGCTTCCCCCTATCCTGCAGGTTAAAAAGAGCATAGGCCACCGCCGTACAGGGTTCTTTCACCAGCAACACACCGTTGACCCGGTTGACAATATCTCCGGCATAGGGTCCGTATTCGGCAAAGACATAGTTCATCATGCCCATGCCCTTGGTGTCGGTCATGAACTGCGAGCGGTAGCCAAGCAGGCCACGGGTCGGGATATGGAAGACCATGCGCACCATGCCATGGGCGGTATTCATCTCCTCCATCTGGCCTTTCAACTTGCCCAGTTTCTCAATCACTGGCCCCTGATAGAGCTCGTCCACATCGACCGTGAGTTTTTCATAGGGTTCAAGTGTCTTGCCATCCTCCTCTTTCATGATGACCTGCGGCCGGGTCACCTGGAGCTCATAGCCCTCACGCCGCATCTTCTCGATAAGAATGGAGAGATGCAGCTCGCCCCGGCCTGAGACCTTGAAGCCGACGGCATCCGTCAGCAGTTCGTAGCGCAGGGCGACATCGGCCAGGGTCTCGCGCTGTAGGCGTTCTTCGATATGCCGTGAGGTCACGAATTTCCCCTCCTTGCCGGCAAAGGGCGAGTCGTTGGGGATGAAATTCATCGAGATGGTCGGCGGATCGATGGTGATAAGGGGCAGAGGACGAGGATCTTCAGGATCGGTAAAGGTAACCCCGACCGTCACATCCTCCATACCGGCAATTGCCACGATTTCTCCAACTCCGGCCGATTCGATGGCCACTTTTTCAGAACATTCAAAGCGGAAGATCTTGGAGATACGGACCGGCTTGATCGATCCGTCCCGTCTCGCCACCACAATGGGCTGGTTAATCGACATTGTGCCATTGACCACCTTGCCGATGCCAAGACGTCCTAGATAGGGTGAATATTCGATGGTACCGACCTGCATCTGCAGCGGTTGATCAGCCGCGCCTGTGGGGGCGGGAGTGTGCCTGACAATCATCTCGGAAACACTATCCATGTTCTGGCCGTTTTCAAGCGGGTCATTGAGGTCAAGAAGAGAATATCCTTCTTTGGCCGAGGTATAGACTACTGGAAAATCGAGGGTGTCATCAGGTGCGTTGAGTTTAACAAAGAGATCAAAGACCTGGTCGACCACCCACTCACAGCGTGCCGCAGGCTTATCTATCTTGTTGATGACCACGATGACCGGCAGGTGATTCTCGAGGGCCTTCTTGAGGACGAAATAGGTCTGCGGCATAGGTCCTTCCTGGGCATCGACAAGGAGCAGTGCCCCATCGGCCATCCGCAGAACCCGCTCGACCTGACCGCCGAAATCGGCATGTCCGGGGGTGTCAATGATATTGATCCAGTAATCTTTGTATTTGTAGGAACCGTTCTTGGCGGTGATGGTAATACCCCGCTCTTTCTCAAGATCCATGGAGTCCATAAGGCGTTCGGTGACATGTTGATTGTCACGAAACATCCCCGAACTCTTGAAAAGCTGGTCAACCAGCGTAGTTTTCCCATGGTCGACATGAGCGATGATTGCCACATTACGAATTTTTTGCTGATCCATACCCTGTTCCCTGAAAGACCCTGAAAGGCCCTTCGTTCCGCCTGGCCGACGGATTGAATTTGTCCTGCTCTCTTTTCCGATTTTGAAGATGATCCGCAATAAAAAAAGCACTCGCTGAGACAGGAGTGCTTACCGATACGCCATTCACCTTACTCTACTTGCCGATGTGAACCATGTATTCTACACTAATAATCCATCAAAGGCAAACAATTATCAGCAGGCGCCTCTATCCAGCGCGAGGAGCAAGAAATAATTACATATTTTCCAGCACCTTCCGCCGGGCATTGGCTGATCGGCGCAAGGTTGGGACTCCCTCATCAATATAATCGAAGACCCGAGCCTGCTTATTGACTGCGGGACGCACGATCCTGCCGATGACCTGCAGCAGTCGGCCGGCAAAGGTGATGGGTGTGGTAAGAAATAGACTGCTGAGCCCGGGACAGTCAAACCCTTCGCCGATAAGCTGCAGCGTCGCGACAAGGACTTGGATCTCGCCAGCCTGCACCGCCTGGACAATGGCAGCTCGACTGTCCTGGGAGACCTGTCCGGTCAGCAGTTCTACCTTGACGCCACGATCACGCAGAAGTCCGGCAAAAAGTTCGCAATGCCCGACGCGATCCGAAACCACCAGAGCGGTACCGGCATCCGGCACCTGCAGTGTCGCACAGATATCCTCAATGATCAGCATATTACGGCCCTCATGACAAGTCAGAGCCCTGATGAGTGACTGATAATCACCTCGATAGTGAAAGGTGAAGTCCGTCACTCGCCGGATCAGCCTGGGTTTGAGAATGGCCCCGGTGGCCTTGAGTTCATCTTGATCAACTTGGTGGATTCTTTCTCCCATGAAATAATAGATCAGCCGGGTCAGGCCATCGTCGCTGCGGAAGGCAGTCGCCGAAAGCCCGAGGAGATAGCGACAGTCAAAATTCGACACAACATCGGTAAAGAGTGTGGCCGGGACCCGATGACATTCATCGACGACCAGATGGCCAAAGCAGGGCACAAGTTCCTGGACATGCTTTCTCGCACTGTTGACGATAGCCACGCTCAGCGGTTCGATGGAAAACTGCCCATCACCAATAAGACCCACAGGACAGCCGAGAAACGCCTCGGCCCTCACCTGCCATTGATACAGCAGCTCTTTACTATGTACGACAATAAGGGTCGGCTGCCTCCGAGCGGCGATGAGGGCCAAAGCCATAATCGTCTTGCCACTGCCGGTACCGGCCTCGATAACCCCAAATGATCTCTTCAGTCCGCTCGCCACTGCCTCCTGTTGATATGGCCGCAGTGTGCCGGAAAAGGTAAAATCGACCTCTGGAAGCAACCGTCTTTTATCTACAATATCGGGTGATTGGCCCATATATTTGCGGCAAACACGAATAGCCTGATTGGCAAAACCGCGGGGAAAGCGCAATCCATCGGGTACGACATCATAGTATTTCAGGGTTGGCTTGAGCCGTTTGCCGATCCAGCGGCCATAACGTTTGGCCGAGAGATACTGAGGATTATCAATGGTGAGCAGCTTTTTGAGCTCCTGGTCCACGGTATCGTCAATACCTTGCAGGAGACAATCGGAAGATACGGTAAGCGTCAGCATGATCTCAGGAGGTAGGAAGCAGGCATATGGTCGGTGTCACAGATTGCTTGTAGAATTCTCCATCATTGGCTATCATCCTCTTTTCAACTGCGACCGCCTTGGATCGGCCACTCGCTACCAACTTCCATGCCGCACAGAAACAACCTTGCCGAATACGCTCTGCCATATTGCCCTGCAGGCACCGCTCAACCGATTCTTCTGCAAAGACAGCGATCTGCTCTGGGGCATCATGGCCTGCATCATCCCCGATATACCTTGGATCCTGCTCAGATGCTTGCTCTCGCTCCAGACCATGGATCCCTACAGCCTGAGACTTTACACCTCTATCCAGGCAAGCCTTGTCTTTTGCTTGATCTTCTCGGCAGCCCTGGCACAATTAAGCAGACTGCCCTGTAGAATATTTGCCATCCTGGGCTTCAACTGCCTGTTCCATCTCCTGCTTGATGCAACCCAGATCAAGTGGGGCAACGGGATCCATCTTTTCTTACCTTACGACTGGTCAGCTCTTCAGTGGCAAATCTTCTGGCCGGAATATCCCTTGGGAATTGTCATCACCGTCTTCGGGTTTGGCTATTTTCTCAGAATCTGGCCAAAAGTGCTTGCTCAAAAACCCCGCCTGCCGGACCTCGGACCAGCACGCATCTTCGCCCTACTCTGCTGCCTGCTGGTCTATCTTGTTGGCCCCTTGTTCTTGCTGGAGGATCTTGAGAAGACCGACTATTACGCTATTCAGACGTTGCGGAATGTACAGGCCCGCCCGGGAAAGCAAATAGAATTCGACCGTGTGCCCTATTCACAAACCAACAAAACCATCACGATATTCAGCGGGGAACAGCTCCACCTCAGCGGAGAAACTCCGGATCAATCAGGGATCATCTCTCTGCAGGGACGATTCCTGTCAACTACGACAGTACAGACGAACCGCTATCATCAGCATAGCAGAATACGAGACTGGGCCTCACTGATCGGCCTTTTAATGACTTGCACTTTGACGGTGCAGACGCTAATACTA
>JAUYSF010000140.1 GCA_030696435.1 Desulfoprunum sp.
AACCTGGAAGCTGTCGGGCGGCTCTCCACCCAGCATCCGAGTTTTCAGGACAGCCTTGGCATTGACGCCGGAACCGCCGGTAACCGTGGCATTGACCACCTCGACCTTCGGGTTCGCCGCCTTGTACTGATCAATCAGGGCCTGAAGGGCCGGACCCTCGTCGCCGGCCCACCAGGTGAAGATCTCCAGTTTACCCGAGAGTTCCTTGGCTGAAATGGCTGGCGCGCTCATCAGCATCAGCATAGCCGCACAGGCACAGCAGGCAGTTATAAATTTCTTCATATGCTCCTCCTCGTTGTGGTTGATGTTGGCGGGCTCATTCCCGCATACTGCAAACAGTTAACGAAGTGCCAGTCCTGATTGCGGATCAAACAGGAGCAGGCGATCAAGATCGAATCCCAGCTCTATTGGCTCTCCCGGCCGAGCCAGGATCCTGCCTTCCAGTTCGGCGATCATGGTATTACCCCCTGCGGTGAATTCCAACAGGGAGTGACCGCCAAGAATCTCGGCCAGCACCACCTCGGCCTGGACATGCCAGTCGGCTCGCAGTCTGGCGAGATTGCCGCCGATCTCGATGGCATCGGGCCGAATACCCGCCAGGACCTTTTGCCCGTCGTGGCAGGCCGGCTGGACTGGAATCGGCAGACGCAGGTTGCCGAGCTGCAGGTTTGTCGCTGAGCCACTGCCGGAGATGGTTGCCGGCAGCATATTTATCGGCGGATTGCCGATAAAACCGGCGACGAAACGGTTCACCGGCCGTTCAAAGACCTCAATCGGACTGCCCACCTGCTGGATATGCCCGTCTTTCAGGATGACGATACGATCAGCCAGGGTCATGGCCTCGATCTGGTCATGGGTCACGTAGATCGTCGTGGTGCTCATCTTCAGGTGCAGCTTTTTCAGCTCCATGCGCATCTGGGTGCGGAGCTGGGCATCAAGGTTTGACAGCGGCTCGTCGAAAAGGAAGACGCTGGGGCAGCGGACGATAGCCCGCCCCATGGCCACCCGCTGCCGCTGCCCACCGGACAGGGCGGCCGGCTTACGATCAAGATAGGGGATAAGTTCAAGTATTTCAGCTGCCTCACTGACCTTCCGCTCGATTTCCGCCCGTGATTCTTTGGCCATTTTCAGACTGAAGGCCATGTTTTCATAGACGGTCATATGGGGATAGAGGGCGTAGTTCTGAAAGACCATGGCCACGTTACGGTCTTTCGGCGCGACCTGATTGACCGGTCTGCCATTGATGCGGATTTCGCCACCACTGACCGATTCGAGACCGGCGATCATCCGCAAAACCGTTGACTTACCGCAACCGGAAGGACCGACCAGGACGATGAATTCATTATCCTCAATCTTCAAATCGATGCCATGAACAACCTTCGTTGCGCCAAACTGCTTGCTGACATTGATCAGTTCAACCTGTGCCATTCTCTCAACTCCTTCATAAGGTAGATCGCAGGTGAGCCGTTAGGTTGACTCACGGATTATCAGCTGTGTTTTCAAAATGATCGTTTCGACCGGCAGCGGATTATGCCCCGACGCAAAATTCTTCATGAGCAATGAGACGGCCTGCCTGCCGATCTCAAAGGCCGGTTGATTGACGGTGGTCAGACGTGGTGTAATCAAGGCCGTATTCGGATTGTTGGAAAAACCAACCAAGGCAATGTCATCGGGGACAGAAAACCCTTGTTCTCGAATATGCAGAAAGGCGCCGATCGCAACCGGATCATTGACCGTAAAAACGGCATCAGGGACTTCCTGCAGGGCAAGGAGCTGATGCATACCATACCGGCCATCCTCTTCATGATAACCGCCGCCAAGGATATACTCAGGCCGCAGCGGCAGGCCATGATCCATCAGGGCCGCCTCATAGCCCTCCCGGCGTTTGCGGCTGACATAGAGCGAGGAGGAACCGGCCAGATGGGCGATCCGCCGCCGGCCAGTGCCGATCAGATAGGAGACGGCACCGTAGGCCCCCTCAAAATCATCGACGATGACCTTGCTCACCTCAAGATCTTCCGCAACCCGGTCAAAGAGCACCAACGGGATGCCCTGCTGCATGACCGTCCTGAAATGTTCGATGTCGGTGGTTCCCTGAGACATCGAGACCAACATCCCCGCCACCCGGTTGGCGGCCAAGGCCCGGGTGTTGATAACCTCTCGCTCGTACGTGTCGTTGCTCTGGCAGACCATGATCGTATACCCGGCATCATAGGCGACCTCCTCGATCCCGCTGATGACCGTGGAAAAGAAGGTATTGCGGATTTCCGGGACGATCACTCCGATATTATTGGAGCGTTTGGTCTGCAGGCTCTGGGCGATCAGATTGGGTTGGTAATTGGTCTCGGTGGCCAGGGCCAACACCCGGTTTTTGGTCTTTTGGCTGATATCGGGATGGTCGCGCAGAGCCCTGGATACGGTTGACGGTGAGAGCCGGAGTTGCCTGGCGATATCATTTATCGTGGTGTGCCGCATGATCTTCCCCCATTACCCGGCAGGTAGAAGACGACCATCGGCCAACAGGGCACAAACGCCCGGTCTGCCGACATGGAGTTCAATAAGGCTGCCCGAACCGAAAACCCCTTCAATATACTGACGATATTGCTGAAATCTGGCACGCGGGATATAGACCTGAATTGTGCCGGCAAAACCGCCACCCTGGACGCGCCAGGCCCCGTCGCCGAGAAAGGTCTCGGTCAGCACCAGGGCCAGGGCCACGCCCTGCGAGGTGGTAGAGGTAGTGCTTGAGCAGTTCTGCAGGAGGCGCCAGGACGAATCACCCGAGGCCCTGACCAGACTCAGATAGGTCTCGGTGGCATTTTCCTGCAGGGCCCGGGCCATTGCCTCTACCCGGTCGTTTTCCAGAATAAAATGCATGAGCCGCAGGATGGCCCGGTCTCCAACAAGCTCTCGCAGTCCCGGCAAACGACCACGCACATCGTCGAGACTGAGACCTCGGGCAAAGGGTCGGCCAAGGGCCGCCGCCGCCGCAAACATCTCCCTGGGGATAGCGGCATAATCCGGAGTAAGACCGACATGACTGCCACCGGTATCGACCACCGCCAGTCGGTAATCCGCTGCAAAGGGGCAACTATCGATCCGTTCGATGAGGGGCTTGTCGGGGTTATTGAAATCGATATGCAGGATATGGCCGGCAGCACTGGCCAGTTGATCCATCAGACCGCATGGTTTGCCGAAATAGCTGTTCTCGGCATACTGACCAATCAAGGCCAGCTCGGTCGCTGGGAGTCGATTATCATTGAACAGGAGATTGAAGGCGGCAGCGATCAGGACCGAAAAGGCAGCCGAGGAACTGAGGCCCGTACCCGGTAGGCAAGTGGCTTGGAGACAGGCCGCAAAGCCGCCGATGGCAAAACCGCGCTGCCGGAAGGCTGCGACCACGCCTCTGACTAAGGCCTCGGGACGACCAGTTTCACTGGACTTTGCCAGGGTATCACGGATATCGATGGTGATCTCCGGAGAAAAGCCCTCGGAGTTCAGGGTGATCCAATCGCCACCGTTCGGGCTGATCGCTGCCAGACAATCGAGATTGACCGCTGCGGCTAAAACCCGACCATGATTATGATCGGTGTGATTGCCGCCGAGCTCGGTCCGACCAGGGGCGCTCACCAGAAGGATCTCCCCGTTACCAAAGCGTTCGCGCTGCCGCTGTAGGAGTCTGATGCAGCGCTCTCGTTGCGATGCCTGGTCGGCAGGCCCGTAGAGCGTGGCGAGGGGAGGCGAGGATCTCTCTGCCGCAAAAAACTCGAGATAGGCCGAAAGAGATGCTGTCATTGCGGCCTCTCCCGGTAATGGCAGTCTGTCGGTACCACCCGCAAACGTTCTGCACAAACCTCGGCGGTCAGGTCGCGCTGCGGCATAGCCAGCATTTCATAGCCTACCATATGTTTCTTGACTGAAGCGGAACGCAACAGAGGCGGGAAATAGTGGATATGCCAGTGCCACTCCGGATACTCCAGACCGTCTGTCGGCTGCTGGTGGATCCCCATCGAGTAAGGAAAGGTCGTGGCAAAGAGATTGTCGTAACAGATATTGAGATGAATCATGATGTCGGCGAGGGCTGCCATCTCTTCGCCCGTCAGCTCGCTTATCCGACTGTCGTGCCGACGGGGCAGCAACAGGGTCTCAAAGGGCCAGGTGGCCCAGAAAGGTATGAGAACAACAAAATGGTCATTGGCCATGACGAGCCGTTCCGGATGATACAACTCCTCCTCCAGATAGGCACAGAGGAGACATGTTCCTTTCTCCTCGAAAAAGGTCTTCTGCTGCCGGCCTTCCCTGGCCGGTAGGGTCGGAACAGTGGCATTGGCCCAGATCTGGCCGTGAGGGTGGGGATTGGAGCAGCCCATGATACTGCCGCGATTTTCGAAAATCTGCACATGGTTGATCTGCGGTTTGCTGCCGAGTTCCACATATTCATTTTGCCAGGCACGGACGACTGCCGACACATCGGCAACAGGCATCTGGCCGAAGGAGAGGTCATGGCGGGGGGAATAACAGATAACCCGACAGGTCCCGGACTCGGCCTCCGCTCGCAATAATGATCCTTCTTGAGCTTTGCAGGGAGGAACATCGGCCAGGAGGGCGGCAAAATCGTTGGTGAATACATAGGGTTCCCGGTAGTCGGGATTGCTGGCGCCGCCCGCCCGCAAATTGCCGGGACAGAGATAGCAAGAGGGATCGAATTCGGCAACAACAGTCCGGTCCGGGACCTCAGTCTGGCCCTGCCAGGGCCGCTGGGTTCGGTGCGGAGAGACCAGCACCCATTCTCCGGTCAGGAGATTGAAGCGCCGATGGGGAAATCTGTCATAATCCGGGTGATTCATGACATAAAAAACCGTATAATGAGATCGGGAGTGCAAACGTTGCCGCAAACGTTTGCGATACCTATAAGTATAGAGACAAATTATTTTTCTTGTCAATCTTTTTCCTCCCTGTTCAAGAGGACACGATCATGAAACGCTCGGAAATCAATCGTCTTATCGAGGAAGCCCTCGATCTTTTTTCAAAAACCAGTTTTCTCTTGCCTCCCTTCGCCTTCTGGAGTCCTGAAATCTGGTGGGAAATCGGCCAGGAGGCCAATGAAATCAGGGAAAACACCCTGGGCTGGGATGTCACGGATTTCGGTCTGGGAGATTTTTCCCGAACCGGCCTGCTGCTCTTTACCATCAGAAACGGTAATTATGCCAAGAAAGACCGGTATCCCAAAGGCTATGCTGAAAAAATTATGGTGGTCAAAGAAGAGCAGATCACTCCGATGCACTTCCACTGGAAAAAACGTGAGGATATCATCAATCGCGGTGGCGGCAATCTGGTGATTGAGCTGTACGCCGCTGATCGGGACGAGGGGCTGTCACAGGAGGGATTTGCAGTATCGGTCGACGGGATACGCAGGAATCTTGGCGCAGGTGACAGGGTCATCCTGACTCCGGGTGAGAGTATTTGCCTCACGCCCTTGCTCTACCATTCTTTTTACGGAGAGGCCGGTAAGGGGCCGGTCATAGTCGGCGAGGTCTCGGATGTCAACGATGACGAACTGGACAACCGCTTCCTGCAACCCATCGGTCGCTTTCCGTTAATCATCGAAGATGAACCACCCCTGTATTTTCTCTGCAACGAATATCCGCCGGCGCGAAAATGAGAGAGGCCCGATTGGAGACAATCCCGTCAACGGATCAAGCGGAATGTTCCCGGGATTGCCGGCATCGCCCCGCTCTGACCACAGACATAGGCGGCTAGGCGGTTGGCGTGGGCGTTGATCTCGACAAGTGGCAAATCGAGAAGAAAACCTACGGTGGCCGCAGCGGTAAAACTGTCCCCGGCCCCGATGGTGTCGACAAGATCTGTCGGCATACCGGAATGATCGGAGATTGACTCCCCGGTCAGTAGAAGGCTGCCATGGGCACCTCGGGTCAGTATCACCAACTGTAGGCCATATCTGTCCCGCAGAGAGCTGAGTTGCCGCCTGTCGTCTCCTGGCAGCTCGAAGAGCCTGGCAAGAATCGGCAGCTCCTCGTCGTTGAGTTTGAGGATATCGGCCTGGGTGAGTGAGTGATGGAGAATTTCTTTGTTGTAGTAATTCTGGCGCAGATTGATATCAAAAACCTTCAGGGCAGTCTCCGGCAGACTTCTTAAAAAATCCAGTATGACCTGGCGAGAATCAGGTGAACGCTGAGCCAGACTGCCGAAGCAGACTGCCGATGCCGTGCAGCTGAGTCGTGCGGCCCAGCCGCTCACCTGGAGATGGTCCCAGGCGGTATCGTCCGGGAAATGATAGCTGGCAATACCCTCTTTATCGAGACGGATCTCGACATACCCCGTCGGATAGCGAGATGAAATCGTAATTCCCTCAGTTGCCATATCCTTGTTCTGCAGTTCTGCCAAAGCACGCTTCCCGCGGATATCCGAACCAACGGTCGAAACCGGAAGACCGATGGCGCCAAGGGCGGCAGCATGGTAGCTGAAGTTGGCCGGTGCCCCTCCCAGCCTTTCGCCCTCGGGCAGAACATCCCAGAGTATTTCCCCGATACCTATGACAAGAGGCTTATCCATCTTGGTCAACCACGCATTCTTTCATGAAATCTGACAGCCTCTCTCCTCAACCGGCCTGAACCTTGGCAAAACGGCCGCGCAGGTACTCGATGACGGCAGGCATGAAAGAGAGGGCAACAATGCCGATCAGCACCATTGACAGATTTTTCTTGATGAACTCCACATTGCCGAACAGGTAGCCCAGGGTGGTCAGCCCTCCGACCCACAGGACTGTGCCGAACACGCTGAAACTGAGGAAACGCAGGTAAGGCATCTCTCCGACCCCGGCGACAAACGGGGCGAAGGTGCGGACAATCGGCACGAAACGGGCCAGGGTGACCGTCTTGCCGCCATGCCGGTCGTAAAAGGCATGGGTCCGTTCCAGGTAATCGCGGCGGAATATCTTTGAATCGGGATTGGCGAAGAGTTTTTCGCCGATGAAACGACCGATAAAGTAATTGGTGGTATCCCCGAGAATGGCGGCCAACATCAGGCAGACCGCCAGTATCCAGAGATCCATCCCACCAGTGGCGGCGATTGTACCGGCGACAAAGAGCAACGAATCACCGGGTAGAAAGGGTGTCACCACCAGGCCGGTCTCGCAGAAGATCACAGCAAAGAGGATAGCGTAAACCCAGGTGCCGTAACTCGCTACGAGCTGAGCCAGGTAGATATCGAGGTGCAGAAAAATATCGATCGGATTGAATTCCATAGTTTCCTCAAGATAAAAAACGCCGACAATCGATCTGTCGGCGTTTGAATACATACATCCTTTTCGGCAATCAGACCGGGGAGTCCTCTCTTTTTCGCAGGAGCCCCGACGGCAGCACAGTACCGCCTATCGTTCAACCGATTTTCCAAATCATGGCGGAGAGATCATTGCCCCGTATACTCAACAAAGCGTCCGTCCTTGACGGTGATCATCGTGAAAGCGTCGAGGCCCAAGCCACTGTGATCCGTTGCTGAAAAATTAAATTCTCCAGCCGTCCCGAAATAGCCTGTCAGTTTTTCGATTTCATCACGAACCTTTTCCTTGTCCGGTCCTGCCTTTTCAATCGCTTTGGCAAGAATCATTAGGGCATCATAGGCATGTCCGCCGAAGGTACTGATCTCTTCCTTGAAGCGTGATTCATAGGTCTTTTTGTACTGCATGAGAAATTCCTTCTGGGGGCTGGCCGCCAGACTCTCGGCAATGATCAGCCTGCTGGCCGGGAAGATGATGCCCTCAGCGGCAGCACCGGCTACCCGTGCGTACTTGATATTGGCAAATCCATGACTCTGATAGAGGGGAATATCCCAACCCGTCTGCCTGATATTTTTGGCAATTATCGACTGAGCTGGGACAATCGACCAGTTCACAACGGCCTGAAGGCCTTGAATTGCCTTGATCTTCGCCACCAAAGCGCTGAGATCCTTGGCATCCTTGTCGTAGACCTCGGTGGCCAGGATCTCAATGTTGTACTCGGGTGCCAGTTTGGTCAACTGGGCCTTACCGGCATTGCCAAAGCCGTCATTCCCTGCCAGGATGGCGATCTTGCTGATGCCCTTATTCTGCATCGTCTTGTAGATCTGTCGAGCGGCCAGGCTATCGTTCGGGGCTGTTTTAAAGACATAGCGGGCCACTGGATTGACGATCAGTTCGGCTGAGGCGCAGGAGATGAGTATCGTTTTAGCCTTTTCGCACAGCTCCTTGATTTTCAGCGTCTCGCCACTGGTGGATGGACCAATGATGGCAAAGACCTGTTCTTCTTCAATGAGCTGTTTGGCAAAGGAGATGGCCTTTTCCGGACTGCCGCCACTGTCCTTGAAAATCAGCACGACCTTGTTGCCCTGTATTCCTCCTGCTGCATTGAGCTTCTCCGCCAGCATCTGCAGCGATTTGATACCCGGTCCGCCAAGGAGGGCGGCCGGTCCGGTCTCGGCGAGAATAACCCCGATCTTAATCTCGGAAGCCTGTGCTGAGAGTGCATTGCACATGAGAAAGACGCCCAGCAGCAGATGATAAGGGGACATTTTTTTAAACCAGGTTTTCATTTTTTCCTCCTTACAGATAGCAGGATTGGCAGGTGTGGGGTTGATTTGTCGGCACCATGAGCAGAGCGGGTCTCACGCTCTCTTGTTTTTATGTTTTTCTAACGACTTTGCAGGTTTATTTATAGTGCATGGAACAATGATCAGCAATTCTTTTTCACGACTTATGCCATTTCCAAATCAAGATGAGAACGCGAAGGCAAGCGAGCAGCGACGGACAGTACACACGTACAGCGAGGAGCCGCACAGCGCAGCCGACAACGTTAACGCTTGATTTGGAATTGGAATTACAGAGATTCAGCCTGCTGATTACTCCCGTAAACGAACGGCCCGTTTTTGCAATAGAAACTGAAAAATGAAAAAGCCGTCCTGCGTATAACGCAGGACGGCTTGTGTTGCCCAAAAAGAAAACGAGGTGAATCAGCAGCCAGGGGCACCGGCGGTTAAGGCCTCGGACCAGCGCCGTTCCATAACCTCTTCCGTGGCATAGTCAGGCAAGAGAATCGGGGCCACGGCCAGATCTGCAATCCCGGCCTCGGCTAGTTCCTTCTCAAATTGTACCACATGGTCGAGAGTCAGCCCCTTGAGGGTGACGCCATCCTGGATATATTTGGCGGCATTACTGCCGGCCCGGCGACCAAAGGTGATGATATCCTGCAGGCTGTTGCCCATAAGACGGTTCTCGCCATGCACGCCGCCGATCGCCTCACCTGCCGCATAGAGTCCGGGGATGATGGTCTCGGAATTGCCGTTGACGTTGATGCCACCGTTCTGATAATGCAGGGTCGGATAGACGAGCATTGGCTCCTTACTGATATCGATGCCGTGCCTCTCAAACTGGATGAACTTTGCCGGCAGCTCTTTCTTAACCGTTCCCGGTCCGTGCAGTTCCTCGATCATCGGTGAATCGAGCCAGAGCCCAACACGACCGGTCGGGGTGATGATACCTTTACCCACATCCATGGCCTCACGGATCAGCTCGGCCGACTCGACATCGCGGGGTTCGAGCGGGAAGCAAAACTGCTCGCCGTCGATATTGAGGACATGGGCACCGAGACCGCGGACCTTCTCGGTGATCAGCAGGCCGACATTCTGCTCGGGATAGGCCACACCAGTCGGGTGATACTGGGTGGAATGCAAACACTTGTTGCCGACCCCGGCCCGGTAGGCCATGACCACGCCGTCCATGGTGGCCCCGTAATGATTAGTGGTGGCAAAGCCCTTGATATGCAGACGCCCGAAACCGCCGGTGGCGATGACTACCGCTTTGGCCCGAACGATGGAGAATTCGCGGGTCTCCATATTCATCAGGATGGCCCCGGCGCACTTGCCGTCCTCATCGAGGAGCAGTTCGACCGCCGGACTGAATTCGAGGGTGGTGATCATATCGGCCCGGTTGCGGACCTCGTCACGCACAACCCGCATAATCTCGGCACCGGTCATATCGCCGGCTGACTGCATCCTCTTGCGGCTGGAGCCGCCGAAGTGGCGGGAGTCCATGCGTCCATCAGGTTTCTTATTGAACATCATGCCCAGGCTCTCAAGCCAGGCGATGGACAGCGGCGCATCGTTGGCCAGGGCCGCCACCAGATCGCGCTGATTGGTGAAGTGGCCACCGCCGATGGTATCGAGGTAGTGGTAGTAGGGTGAATCGCCTTCCTGGGTTGCGCCCTGGATGCCGCCCTCGGCCATGACGGTGTTGGAATCGCCGTGCCGCAGTTTGGTGGCGATGATGACCTTGCAGCCGCCTTCGGCCGCCATGATGGCCGCCGAGGTACCCGCCCCGCCACCACCGAGAACCAGGACATCGGTATCGAAATCCACCTTGCTCAGGTTCACCTTGTCGGGACGGATCACCGAGCGGGATTCCAACAGACGGGCCACCCCTTCCTGGAAGGTATC
>JAUYSF010000201.1 GCA_030696435.1 Desulfoprunum sp.
TTTACCATCGACCCTCAGGATAAATGTGACAGCCGGTGAACCGAGGGCGTAATTCTGTACAACTTCATCGATATGCGCCAGTTCGGTGCGGGCGGTTCTGAGAAACTTGCGGCGGGCCGGGGTGTTGCCGAAAAGGTTGCGAACCTCGAACTGTGTGCCGTAGCCGGTGCCGGTCTCGTGAACCTTGATGAGTTTGCCATAGCTGAGTACGGCCTGGGTGCCCAGTTCTGTACCTGCGAATCGTGAGGTGATGGTCATTTGAGAGACAGAGGCGATGGAGGGGATGGCCTCGCCCCTAAAACCCAGCGTCGAAATAGCAGCGAGATCACTGTCATTGCGGATCTTGGAGGTGCCGTGGCGTTCGAGACTCATGAGAACATCGTCTTCGGCCATCCCTTCGCCGTTATCGATCACCCGGATGAGTCGGGTTCCGCCACCTTCAATCTCTATCTCAATGCGGTTCGCACCGGCGTCAAGGCTGTTTTCCAGGAGTTCTTTGACGACCGAGGCCGGGCGTTCTACAACTTCACCGGCTGCGATTTGATTGGCCAGCTGTTCGGGCAGGATGTGGATTTTTGACATACGGGGGGAGCTTTCCTGTTGCGTGGAGAGTGGTACGTGTTACAGTGACGATGATCTTACAGGATAATTGAAAAGGCAAATTTTACCATTACTTTCCCGCTAGTGTCATCTGAAAATCCGAGTCCGGCCGAACAGCCGCCAGCACCAGTCCCAAAGAAACCGCGAAAGATCCGCAGTGAAAGGCATATCATCGGCTTGCTTTTTGGCATCTGTCTGATTCTGACCTTCTTTCTCGGCTCTCTCCTCTTTGCCCTTGTGACCCTGCATGTTCCCAATATCAGCACGGTCGCTCATTATCAGCCCCCTCAGGCGACCCTGATCTATGACCGGCACGGCCAGATCGTCGATCGCATTTTTACTGAGAACAGGACCGTTATTCC
This sequence comes from Desulfoprunum sp., assembly GCA_030696435.1. GTDB lineage: Bacteria > Desulfobacterota > Desulfobulbia > Desulfobulbales > Desulfocapsaceae > Desulfoprunum. The sequence continues at coordinate 963 of JAUYSF010000201.1, forward strand.
TCTCTCGGCTATGCCGGATCTCCTGCCCAAGGCCTTTATCGCGGCGGAAGACAACCGATTTTTCGAACATCCCGGTCTGGATTTCTTCTCGGTCATACGTGCGGCCATCGTCAATCTCCGGCGCGGCGAGCGGGGGCAGGGGGGCTCGACGATCACCCAGCAGGTGGCCAGATCGCTGTTGCTCACTCCCGAAAAGACCTATGTCCGCAAGTTCAAGGAGGCCATCCTCGCCTGGCGCATTGATACCCTCTTGAGTAAAGAGGAAATACTCTATATCTATCTCAATCAGATCTATCTCGGCTCCGGGGCCCACGGGGTAGAGGCGGCGTCCCAGGCCTATTTTAAAAAACGCGCCAGTGAGCTATCTCTTGCGGAAATGGCCGTGCTGGCTGGTCTGCCGCAGGCCCCGAGCAACTACTCACCTCTGGCCTATCCGAAGCGGGCCGTGGCCCGGCAGATGTATGTCTTAAACAGGATGGCTGCGGCCGGTTATATCAGCGCCGATCAGGCTAGAGAGGCCTACTTAAGTAAAATCACCTACAGGAATGCCACGACGGCCGATCACCTTGATGAAAACGGTTACTATTTCGAGGTGGTCAGAAAAGCGGTGCAAGGGCGGATGGGCATCCCCCTGGAAACGGCCGGGCTCCGTATTTACACCACGTTTGATACCGAAATGCAGCACCGGGCCGTGCTGGCTGTGCGGGCCGGCGTCCAGGAAGCCTCTGAGCGGATAGCGAAAAAGGGCAAGGCGAAGATCCCCCAAATGCCCCAGGCGGCCCTGGTGAGTATCGAGATCTCGACGTCCAAGGTTCGGGCCCTGGTAGGAGGGACGGATTATCTCAAGTACTCCTTTGATCGCGTGACCCAGGCCAAACGTCAGGCCGGGTCTTCGTTTAAACCTCTGGTCTATGCCACGGCCCTGGGAATGGGCTGGGAACCCGAGTCGTACCTCAGCGATGCACCTTTTTCCATTACCGGCAGGAATGGTGCGCGCTGGCAGCCGAAGAATTATGGCGGGAAATACCACGGTGAGGTCACCCTGGCCGAGGCCCTGGCCAATTCTTATAATATGGTGGCCGTACGTCTGCTGCAGCACGTGGGGGCCAAGAACGTGCATGCCCTGGCCAGATCGGTGGGTATAACCTCCTACCTTCCGCCTGATCTATCACTGGCCCTGGGCTCGGCGGATGTCACCCTGCTCGAATTGACGTCGGCCTACACGCCCTTTACCCGCCAGGGACGTTATTGCCCGCCCTCCTTTATCGAGCGGATAGAATTGCCGGATGGCACGGTGCTGCCGGGGGACGGGGCGGAAGAACGACAGGTCATGGAGATGCCGGTGGCTGACAAGATGCGGCAGATGCTCGAAGGGGTCGTGCGTGAGGGGACCGGTCGTCGGGTTGCCGTGTTGACAGGCTCGATCGGCGGTAAGACCGGTACCTCAAACGAGAACCGGGATACCTGGTTCATCGGCTTCAACGAAAAGTTGCTCACCGGTGTCTGGGTAGGATTCGACGACAATCAGAGTCTTGGCGGTGAGGAAACGGGCGGTCGGACCGCTGCGCCGATCTGGCTCGCGTTTATCCAGGCCCTGCAGAATTTCCCGGCAAACTGATGGGCAAAATGGCCACGTTGGCAGGCCGCCCGATCAGTCAACATGCAGAACAACGGCATAGCAGTTAAACAGGGCCCATACCCGGTCGCCCTCTTGCAGTGCCTGATGCCGGTTGCTGTGGCTGCCGGTGATGGAGCATATCTCTGTGCCATCTGCCAGTCGAATACTGTACTCGGTGTTGATTTTCCCTCTGGTAATCCTTTCAATGACGCCGCTGAATCTGTTTTCGGCGCTGCATCTCGGTTCATCTTCCTGCTGCATCAGAATAACCCAAGGGGCCTTGATCTCGGCTGTGATCAGTCTTCCCACTTCAAGCCCCAATCTTGCCAAACTGCCATGGGTGATGATCGCCTGTATGACCTGGCCGCCGATCGTTGCCAGTTCTATCCGGGCCTGGATGTCGCCTCTGTGGATGGCCTTTATCTTGCCGAAGAAGGAATTGCAGGCGCTGGTCTTACGCGAAAACTCCCGTTCAATGTGAAATTTTGTCGCCCGGCGCAGTTCCTCATCGGAGAAGGTGACATAGGCGCTGGTCAGATTGGGGGTGGAGTGGCCCAAGAGCATTTGGACCGCCGGCAGGGGCATTTTGTTGCGGATAAGCTCCACGGCTCGGGCCTTGCGGATCATCTCCGGTCCTCCGAGACGGCTGGGAAAACCGCAGGCCCTGCTCTGTTCATAGAACTTTCGCCGCACAAATCCGGGATCGACATCAAACAGTTTGGCGAGGATACCCTGGAACTGCGGTTCGGCCAGTAGCGGTTGGAGTATCTGGGATACGGCTTCCGGAATCTGCACCTCGCGGGAATTGCCTTTGCCGTCATGTTCATGCATTCGGAGGATGATGCAGTGGCGCTCGGTATCGATGTCCTCGAAAGGCTTGAGTTTTAACACCTCATTGAGTTTTGCCCCGGTGTAACGGATGAGCAGGAAGATGACATAAATCCGTTGTCTGGACAGTCGGATGTCCTTGCGGGAGGCAGCTTCCTCGAACCATTGGCGGAAAGACTGCTCCAGCTGATTGAGCTGGAGGGAATCAAGGGTCTGATTGCCCTCAGGGGCAGGGCGGATCTGGTCAAAATCTGTCATTATCTGGCGTGTCGGGGTTCTCTTTTTTTTGGTTTCAGGAGCCTTGTGCTTCCCGTTGGTGTGCATCATACCTGACGGAGACGCCTCCGGGGTACACATATCTCTCCTTCCATTTTCAAATCAAGCGTTAACTTTGTCGGCTATGCTGTGCAGCTCCTCGCTTGCCTTCGCGTTCTCATCTTGATTTGGCAATGGAATTAAAACCTGCCGAGAACGCCTTCTCTTTTCTACGCAACAAAGCAAAAACGCCTTGACAGAAAAGGCGAAGCATGGCTAGACTGACCCGAAAATAAGAATATTCGTGTCTGCAGTATAGCCTTTTTCCTCAGGAGGTTGCCATGGTTTTTCACACTGCCGGAATAGAAGTACAGCCCTGGATTCCACCGCTTGTTGCCTTCGTTATCTCGTTTTTCACCTCCATGGGCGGTGTGTCGGGTGCTTTCCTGCTGCTGCCTTTTCAGATGTCGTTTCTTGGGTATACTGCACCATCGGTCAGCGCCACCAATCAGTTATTTAACATTGTGGCCATTCCCAGCGGGGTCTATCGCTATTGGCAAGAAGGCAGGATGGTCTGGCCCCTTACCTGGATAGTGGTGGCCGGTACCCTGCCGGGTGTACTGGTCGGGGCTATCGTGCGTATCAAGTATCTTCCTGATCCCAAACAATTCAAAATATTTGCAGCTGGAGTTCTGCTGTATATCGGCATCAGGATGATCCGTGATCTTCTTGGGAAAAAGGCTGGAACACAAACCAAGGCCCAGAGCGAAAAACGATTTCAAGAGATGGTGAAGCGCTACCGGGCGGGGGAAAAGGATGCTGCGCATTCGGATCCTGCCAGCCCGTCTGCAGTCAGCTTGACCCACTTCAACCTTCGGAGATTCGGCTATAGCTTCTACGGCGAACAGTTTGATGTCTCGACGTGGGGGATCTTCTCGCTCAGTCTGATTGTCGGTGTGGTCGGGGGGATTTACGGAATCGGTGGCGGGGCCATCATTGCTCCCTTTTTTGTGACGTTTTTCAGCTTGCCTGTCTACACCATTGCCGGGGCTGCCCTGATGGGGACCTTTGTCACCTCAGTGGCAGGAGTTGTCTTCTATCAAGCGATAGCACCATTTTATCCGAGCATGTCGATAGCCCCGGACTGGCTGCTCGGGATTCTTTTCGGGCTGGGTGGAATGGCCGGCATGTATCTCGGTGCCAGGTGTCAAAAATATGTGCCGGCAAAAAACATTAAATGGATGCTTGCGGCTATTATTGTCTTTACGGCCTTGAAGTATGCAATGGATGCCTTGGTGAAATAGATCCATATGGTGCCGGCCTGGCTTTCAGGCCGGCACCAATGTCACTCTGGCAATCGTCACGTTCCATTTGCGACATTCTGGATTCTCGGTGAAATCGAGCAATTGTTGCAACAAGTTGAGCTGCTATCTATGATTACCGTTTACTTTGGGACCGTTACGAAATAACCATTACATTCCTGACCAT
>JAUYSF010000278.1 GCA_030696435.1 Desulfoprunum sp.
GGATGATTCATCACTGATTCTCGTACCATACCATCTCATTATTATAATGTGAATACAGAATCGGCACTTTTTCCCTAAAACGTTCATGGAGCAGGCCAACTCGCCATTTTGCCAAAACCGATGCCAGAACAGGATAGAGACATCTGCCCAACCGGCATAACACAAAAGCCAGACCAGTACTGTCCCAATATCTAATTGACAGCCTCCGACTGTGAAAGTATATCCTGAATGCCGATGCCTTGGCCCACTACAGGCCTCCCGCTCTGCCATTTTTCAGGAATGTCCCGATGCCCATCTACACCTACATCACCCTGCCCCTGACCATGCTCCTCTGGGGAGGGACCTTTATTTCCGGGCGGATGCTGGCGGAAACCGTAGCCCCTGCCAGTGCTGCTTTTCTGCGTTTCACCATTGCCTCTTTTGCCCTGCTGCTTATCACCCGCTTGATGACGGGAGGCCTGCAGCGACCGCGGAGCGAACACTGGTTGCCGTTGATCCTGCTGGGTGCCACCGGAGTCTTCAGTTATAACATCTGCTTTTTCATCGGCCTCAAGCACATCAGCGCCGGCCGGGCCGCCCTCTTTGTCGCCTGCACACCTCTCGTTATCACGCTGCTGTCCTTGCTCCTTCATCGAGAGCGACTACCGTTGCTTGGTTTTAGCGGGATACTTCTGTCTCTTATCGGGGCTGTGTTCGTTATCAGCAACGGCCATCCCGGAGCACTTCTGCACGGTTCCTTCGGGATCGGCGAGATGGCTCTTCTCGGCTGCGTTCTCAGCTGGGCAGCTTATACCCTTATCGGTCGGTCGATCCTGACCACCCTCACACCGCTGACTGCAGTCTGTTATTCATCGCTCATCGGGGCCATCCTGCTGCTGGTTCCGGCACTCCATGCCGGCCTCATAGGCACGCTTGCAACACTCACCTTGATGGATTGGTTCAACCTCGCCTATCTTGGAATAGGCGGCACTGCCCTAGGATTCTCCATGTATTACCAGGGTATTCAGAAAATCGGGGCGACCCGGGCAGGAGTCTTCATCAATCTGGTGCCGCTTTTCGCCCTTCTGCTGTCCTGGCTGCTGCTCAATGAAATCATCCGATATTCGGTGCTGGGCGGTGGCCTTCTCATTCTCACCGGGGTTTCTCTCACGAATGCCACCGGGAACAGGCCCGTCATACAACGGCGGCCAAACGGCTCCGCCCGCCCACCGGAGGCAGGGCAATAAGCTATGCGGGCCGTAGTTCAAAGAGTCAGCAGGGCCTCAGTGCACGTTGATCGGCAACTGGCCGGATCAATCGGCGGCGGTCTCGTCGTTTTCCTCGGTATCCATGGAAACGACGGCCCAGATGAGATACAGTGGATGGCCGACAAAATCATCCATCTGCGGATTTTTGACGACGATGTGGGAAAAATGAATCGCTGCCTGTTGGATATCGGCGAAGAAATGCTTATAGTCTCTCAGTTTACACTCTATGGCGACTGCCGTAAGGGCAGGAGGCCCGGCTATACCGAGGCCGCTTCCCCTACCGTGGCCGAACCTGTCTACCAGCGTTTCATCGAAGAGGTGCAAAAACGAGGAGTCTCTGTCGCCACAGGCCGATTCCAGGCAACCATGGAGGTGGAGCTGGTCAATGATGGCCCCGTCACCCTCCTCATTGATTCTGAAAAACGCTTCTGACCCTTCTTTCCGGTCAAATGACCATATAATGTGTCACTACTACAGGATAAACGAATGACATTTACAGCAGGCAATTCCTATTCGGGCTTTACCCTGAAAAAACACTCCTTCATTGATGAAATCAGTTCGGATGTCTTCCTCTTCGAGCATGATGTGCTTGGTTGTCCGCTGATGGCCATAAAAAACCACGACAACAACAAGACCTTTTCCGCCGCCTTTAATACCGTCCCCACCGACTCCACCGGTGTCGCCCATATCCTTGAGCATTCCGTTCTTATGGGTTCAAAAAAATATCCCGTTAAAGACGTCTTCGGCGAGATCCACAAGGGCGGGTTGATGACCTTTCTGAACGCGATGACCGGCGCGGATATCACCTATTATCCCTTTGCTACCCGCAATCTGAAAGAATACTACAATATCATGGATGTTTACTGCGATGTGATCTTCAATCCCCTGCTCGACCGGAGCACCTTCGAACAGGAGGGCTGGCACTACCACAAAGAGGACACCAAGTGCCCCCTGCAGTATCAGGGTGTGGTTTATAATGAAATGAAGGGGGCTTTTTCCGACCCGATACGGCTCATCTTTTTTCATATTTTTGCCGGTCTCATGCCGGGCTCGACTTACGCCCATGAATCAGGGGGAGATCCGAAAAATATCCCGGATCTGAGTTATGAGGCCTTCTGCACGTTTCACAGCCAGCATTACCATCCCTCCAATGCTCTCTTCTTCGTCTACGGTGATGCTCCCCTGGCTGATGAACTGCAGTATCTGCAGGACAATTTCCTGGCAGCCTTTCCAACTCCGGGGGCATACTGTTCCATCGTTGAAGGTGAAACGGTGACTGAACCGGTGCATATCACCGACACCTATGCCGTCGATTCCCCGGAGACCTCTGAAAAGACCTTTCTGGCCGTCGGCACCACGGTTGGCACCGTAGCTGACAGGGAACAGAACGCCGCTTTTCAGATCATTGCCAATATCCTCTTCAACTCGGATGGTTCTCCCCTTAAGAATGCCATCGTTTCCAGTGGCCTGTGCAAGGATTTCGGCGGCTTTTATCTCTCATCCTCCTGCACCAGGACCTTCATGGTTACCTATCTGGTGGGAAGTGAGGCCGAGCACAA
>JAUYSF010000363.1 GCA_030696435.1 Desulfoprunum sp.
CCGTCGATGCCGGGCGGCATGATCATATCCAGCATGATCAGATCGAACGGGCATTCTCTCAAACGGCGGATTGCAGCCTCGCCGCTGTCTACCGAGGTAACGGCATAACCGAGATGCGTCAGGATCTCGGAGGCAATCTGCCGCTGATTTTCAATGTCATCGACAACCAAAACGGACTGGCCGTGCCCCCTCAGAGGTTCCTTCGCCTGACCGCCGGGCCTTTGTTCTGCAAGGCCGCCCTGCAGGGGCAGGTAAATTTGGAAGGTTGTGCCCTGGCCCTCGGTACTGTCGACAGTGATGAACCCCTTGTGATCCACCACTGTGCCCCAAACGATCGCGAGACCCAGTCCCGTACCACTACGACCTAGCTTTTTCCGGGAAAAGAACGGATCAAAGATCTGCTCCTGGAATTTCTCAGGGATACCTATGCCATTATCGGAAACGGTCAGCCTGACATAGTCGCCCTTCCGCCATGCCAGAAATCCCGGGGGTTGGCTGGTCAGGGCAATCTGATCGAGACCGATGGATATCGTGCCGCCATCCGGCATGGCCTCGGCCGCGTTGGTCACAATATTCATCAGGCTATTGGAGAGATGGACTGATGAGCCGGAAACCCAAAATGGTCCTGTCACAGTTGGCGCGACAATATCAATCGTGTCCTGCCTCCGAAGCAATGCCGCGTATTCAGCGCTTTCAAAGAATTCTCCTACGAGATGGCCCAGATCAACGGTCTCTTCAATTTTTATGCCTCGTCGTGCCAGGGTCAGGAGATCCCGGACGATGGCCGCTGCTTTTCGACCTGCCGTCTGCATGGTTTCCAGCGGTTTACGCATGTTCGAGTCGACTGGCAGATTGGCGAGCAGCAGATCGGGATAGCTGACAATTCCTGAAAGGATATTGTTGAGATCATGGGCAACGCCACCGGCAAGAATTCCGACCGCCTCCATTTTCTGAGCCTGCTGGAGGTTTTGCTGCATCTTCTGTTTTTCCTCCTCGGCCTTTTTCATCTCGGTGATGTCGGTGGCAATGGTCATTTTAGCCATAGAAATGCCAGGCCAGGGCACCATCTTCTCCCGATTCAGGTACCATCTGCCGGTTATCGGATTATATGATTCTTGAATCAAGACGTGATCAGGCTTGTCCATTGTCTCAAGAAGCCGGGGAATCATGCAATGCTCACAAGGGGCATCCTCATTTCTGATGGCCTTGTAACATCGCAGCCCCTCAATGGCAGCGGGAAAAACCTCTTTCGATTTCCTGTTGACATAAACAATTTCATAGGTCGATATGTCCGTGACATTTATAGGGGAATCAACACCATCGAGTACAGCGCCAAAGCGTTCATATACTTCCAGCAGCTGTTTATTGGACATGCGCAGGGCCTCGGTCTTTTCCAGAACCCGATCTTCAAGGCCTGCATTCAGGGCGGCAAGTTCTCGCGTCAGAAACAGGTTGTCAAGACGGGCGACGGTCATATGGACAATCTGATCGAGAAGAAAGAGCATCGATGCCAGTCTGTCTGGGCTGCCTTCCCGGTCGAAGAAGAGAAACAGGCCGTCGGCCACGATATGGCAATTGAAGGGAATGAGCAGGACGGATGAGGGGGCGAACACCTCACTGGAGAGGGTGGTCGAGAGGCCATCGAGAGAGTGGGATACAAAAGGCCCCTGTCGGAGTTCACGGCACAGATCCGGCCCCAGAGTAATCGGATACCCGACAGAGTCCTGAGCTGAAAAAGCCGCATAGGATTGAATCCGTACCAGATTGCCGCCAACAAGCCTGCCGCAGGTCACAAAGTGCAGATCTTTGAGAATGGAGATCCTCTCCAGCACCTGCCCGATGATTTCAACGGGGTTATCCAGGCCCTGGATCGCCGCTGCCACCAGCCCCAGCAACATGGCATCCTCGGCCCGTTCGGAGAGTTGGCTATTTTCTTCTTCGAGGACCGCAATGGTTGCGCGCAGAACATCTAGCTCTTTGCCGGGATCGTCCATCAGTCCCTCCAAAAAAAGCGGAGCAGCTCCCGGGCAACCAGCTCCGGTTCATCCTCCTGGATAAAATGGCCGCCTGTGGCTATTCGTGTGAGTTTGGCCTGAGGAATATCTCTATGGAGCTTCTCCGAGATGGCCGCACTGAGGTAGACATCAGCATCGCCGCGCATAATATGCGTTGGGGTTGCAAGACGCTGGAGATCCTCTTCAATTTCGACAAGATGGCAGTTATTGAGACAGTCGGCAAAATGGAGAAAGGCTCGGCGGCCCTCGCGGGTCTTCATCGGTTTCCAGAAGAGATCCATCAGCTCTTTGCTCAATCGTTCTTTATGATAGAGGCCTCTGCGCACCACCAGGCGAAAGGCGCCGATATCGAGGGTGGCCATGGCGAATTGGCGGATGATCGGGGTGCGCATCGCGATGATCGGCTGCACCGGCCAGAAATCATGACCAACCGAGTTGATCAAGGTCAGATCGGAGAGCAGCTCCGGATATTTGATGGCAAAGACCTGACCGATACCTCCGCCGATGTCGTGACCGACAAAGTGCAGAGGCCCAAGCGCCAGTTTTGTGATGAATGTCTGCAGGATAGCGGCGTGTTGGGGCAGGGAATACGGGACATCCAGCGGTTTGTCGGAATCGCCGCAACCGAGCAGATCGACACTGATCAGCCGGTAGCTGCCACTCAAGAGCGGTACGATATTGCGCCAGATAAAGGAATAGGTCGTGATTCCGTGCACCAGCAGGATCGTCTCACCTGCTCCTGCAGAGTGATATGCAATCTTGCAGCCGTCCACAGTGCACGTCGATACCGTCTCTGCCATCGCATCCATCCTTCAAAAAGGGGGGGGCGGATCAAAAACAAGGCTCTCTGGTGGTACGTCAACTATTCCTGCCGGGACAAGGACCTTCCTGAATTCCATTTCCAAATCAAGCGTTAACTTCGTCGGCTACACTGTGCGGCTCCTCATCGTACTCACGGTACTGTCTCGCCGCTTCTCGTATGCCTTCTTGTTTCCAGCTTGATGTAAACGGAATACGAAGGGGTGGTCTAAAAAGGCTATCAGTCTCTTGTCAAAACATCAATGGAATTACTTCTCAGCTGATCCATTCTTGTACACATACCAGCCAGAAACAAAGCATGTCTGTCATCTCTCAGGCTGAGCTTTTTCGAGCAGAAAGTTGATAAAGGTCTCGGCCGCAATCGAAATCGGCAGGTTTTTTGGTATAACAAGGCCCACCTTTCTGGCAGGGATAGCAGGACTCACCGGCAGCTGAACAAGCAGCCCCCGGGCCAGTTCGTCTTCAACGAAATTTCTGATCACCAGGGCTATACCAAGGCCGATCCTGGCAAAATCTATGAGAAAATCCATACTGCCGATCTCGATTTCCGGCTGCAGGACAACCTGCTTTTCCGCCAGATAGTCATCGATATACCGGCGCGTCACATTGTCTTTTTCCAGCATCATCAGGGGATAGCTGCTCAGGGCAGCGAGCGGGACCGACTCAGGCAACTCGGGATATTTTTTTGCGGCCACGAAGATATCCTCAATGGTCAGCAGCTCATGATAGATAAAACCCGAGCGGTCGCGGGGGATGCTGATGATGCCGAAATCGATCAGTCCCTGCGTCAGTAAATTCAGGGTTTCGGATGAAGTGCGGTTGATGATCGTGATCCTGATACCCGGATATTGCTGATGAAAAACTTCGAGGTGCGGGATGAAGTAGTAGCGGCAAAGGGTATTGCTTATGCCGATCTTGACCAGGCCTTCCTGTTTATTCCTGATCTTTTTCAGCACCTGCTCGCCATTCTGCAGATGCCCGAAGGCCTCCTGCACGTAGCCAAAGAGAATCTGCCCCTCCGTGGTGAGCGATACGCCTCGCGAGCCGCGGATAAACAGGGTGCAGCCGGTGAGATCCTCCAGTTTTTTGATGGATTTGCTGACGGCCGGCTGACTGACGAAAAGTTGTCCGGCCGCAGTCGAAATGTTGCCGCAACGGCCAACGGTATAGAACACCTTGTAGAGCTCAGCATCGATCATGACATAACCTCAGATTATAACTTACATGAGAAACGTGTATTTTTCTTATACCAAAAGGTCGTGTAGATGTTCAATCAGGAAATGCGGAGGGAGGCCAAATCTGCACAGGTGTGTTCATGATCGTTAACCCAAACTACAAGGAGCTTAAGCAATGAATGCCGTTGAGAAAATCATCGCAGCCCACAGCAAAAATGCCGTGGTGCGGCCGGGCCAGATCGTCGATGTCAACCTCGATTGTGTGATGGCCAACGACGCCACCGCCACCCTGGCCATCGATATCTTCAGCAATAAGCTGGCGGCCGACCAGGTCTTCGACGCCGAAAAGGTGATTCTGGTCATGGATCACTATACCCCGAGCAGCTCGATTGATGCCGCCGACACGCACAATAAGATGCGCCGGTTTGCCAGGGAGCAGGGCCTGCCGCATGTCTATGACGGCAGTGGCGTCTGCCATCAGCTCATGATGGAACACCATGTTCGACCCGGCCAGCTGATCATCGGGGCCGATTCCCACACCTGCACCTACGGGGCGTTGGGGGCGCTGGCCACCGGCATGGGCTCGACCGATATCGCCGTGGCCTGGCAGCAAGGCACGATCTGGATGAAGGTGCCGGAATCGATCAGAATTATGGTGGAAGGCGAGTGGCCGGTTCATGCCTCGGCCAAGGATCTGATCCTCAAGGTGATCGGCGATCTGACCGCCCGCGGGGCCACCTATAAGGCCATGTGCTTTACCGGCCCAGCGATTCAGGCGCTGGATCTCTCCGGGCGCATGACCATCTGCAATATGGCCATCGAGGCCGGTGCCAAGTTTGCCTATATCCAGCCGGATGCCAAGACTCAGGAGTACATGCAGAAAGCGGGTCGAGAGGTCTACGATATTTTCTTTGACGACGAGGATGCCGAGTATGAACGAGAGCTCCAATATGATGTAAGCGATCTGGCACCGCAGATCGCCTTTCCGCACAGCGTCGATAATGTCAGGGATATAACTGCTTTTGAGGGGATGGCAATTGATGAGATCTTTCTCGGGGCCTGTACCAACGGCCGCTATGAGGATCTGGAGATTGCCGCCGCCATCCTGAAAGATCGCAAAATTGCGACAACCGTGCGCCTGTTGGTCACACCTGCCTCAAAAGAGATCTTTCTCCGGGCCATGGAGGCCGGGCTGATCGCCACATTGATGGAGAGCGGGGCCATGATCGCCAATCCAGGCTGCAGTGCCTGCTTCGGCGGCACCGGCGGCATTCTCGGCAAAGGCGAACGGTTACTCACCACCGCCAACCGCAATTTCAGAGGCCGGGTGGGCAGCGCCGACAGCGAAATCTATCTGGCCGGCCCTGCGACGATAGCGGCATCGGCCATCACCGGCACAATAACCGATCCGCGGAGGATAGAGAGATGATTACAGGAAAGGCCATAGCATTCGGCAACAATATCGATACGGATCAGATTATCGGCGCGCAGTACCTGACCCTGCCGACCATCACCCAGATGTCCGAGCATCTTTTCGAACACCATACCCAATTCACCGAGCACTTTACCAAAGGCGATATCGTCGTCGGCGGTGAGAATTTCGGCTGCGGTTCCTCGCGCGAACAGGCCCCGGCAGTGCTCAAAGAATGCGGCGTGGCGGCCATCGTGGCCGCAAGCTTCGCCCGCATCTTCTTCCGTAACGCCATCAACCTCGGCATCCGACTAATCGAATGCCCTGCGGCAGCCGAGATCAGCGCCGGGGATAGGCTGGCGATCGACCATGACCACCTGTGCAACCTGACTACCGGCCAGGAATATCCAATCGAGCCTCTGCCAGATTTCCTGCAGGCCATTGTCGACCGCGGCGGGGTGATCGGACGTCTGCAGAAATAAGTCGGAATATTGAGACCTTTATTCAATCACCGAGTTGGAAACTTGGGGCGAGCCGTTGGCGAGGGAGAAGATGCCTGGGAAACCCTGTGTCTCAAAACCGTCACTGAGATTGTTACGGAGCAGTGAGTTGTTGATGATGAGCGAGCCGCTGCGGTCATTGCTGACAAAGAAAATGGCGCCACCGCCCTCGTTGGCATGGTTGTCCTTCATGGTGACATTGCAGAGGCTTAAGGTGAAGTTATTACCATCATTGTAGATAGCGCCTCCGCTGCCGCCTCCTGGGGTCCCGGGGCGCTGCGGGTTGGCACCATGGCCTACGGCCCTGTTGTAGCTGAAGAGCGAGTTGATCACCGTGTAGGAGACACCGATACTCGAAAGTCCACCACCATTGGAACAGGAATTGCCAAGTCCTTCGGCACCACCAAACACCGAATTGATCACATAGACGGGTAGGTCATGGGACTGGTCGAAAACTCGCACCGCCGCGCCTCCGACATCGGGTCCGGTATCGGCACAGGCATTCTCAGTAAAACGGCAGTTAGCAATCTTAAAACGCCCGCCACGGACCCAGATCGCACCGCCACCATCAGTATTCTCCGTGCCTTCCTGAAAGCCACGGGTGAAGTGAAGGTTCTGTACAGTGAGTTGGGGATGATCCTGATCCTGGCAATGCGAGGTTGTCCAGATCTGATCAGAGTCGCAGGTATTCATATAGAGAATCCTGCGAACCCCGCCTCCACTGAGAGTTACCTTGCCACCACCGTCAAGGACAATCTTTGGCCCAGTGTTATTGAAGATTTTGGCGGTCTCCTCCATCGTGATGGTCACGGGATCCGGACCGCAATTGAAGGTGATTATTCCACCCTCGGCAACGGCGGAAACAACAGCGGCACTGGTACAGCTGACGGGATTACCGTTGCCGATGACATGATCGGGTTGTGAGATGTTCTCTGCCATAGCCTCGACAGGAACTTGACAGTAACCGTTGTTAGGAATATCAGGAAAATCCGTTCCCGATCCGGTCCTGGCATGGCTGAGAATCGCCGGCAAAAGGATTGACAGGAGAGAGTCATCGTCCGCCCTGCAAGTGACTGCAGATAATAGGAGGATGAAGATTAACAAGGGATGAATGAAAGCAGGCATGTGTGGCACCGTGATTATTCTGGTTAAGCTTATCGATGATAAAAAGCGGCTTCGCGGACATGGTCCAAGGGCTAAACCCAGCAAGGAAAGCCGCTCCTCGGCCCGCTGGCGATCACTGTGGCCTCGGCTCGGCTCGGTTGCCGGAGTCGAAAACCATCGGAGTCGAGGGGAAGTGGCAGGCGGTGTCACATGCCAACGCCTGTTTTTAGCAGAGCCAAAAGCAGAATCTGCCCGACAGCAACCCTACCCCGCACGTCTCCAAGCAGACGCTGGTTGATTTCCAACTCGATGCCGAGGTAGGCAGCCCCGTTGAAGTGGCGACCACCATGAGAAGGTTATCACGTTTCTTCCGGTTTCTCGGCCATAATTGCATTGTAGAGCAGGCACTGCGGGGTCTTGATTTTGAATATCTCACCCCATTCATACCATTGTGAAATAATTGCATCAAAGATGGACCCGAATTGCCCTTCAGCTATACCGAGCTTCAGAGCTACTTTTTCTACGGCACTCAGTTGAATATGTGTGGGATGTACTTGATGACAGATTCCGGCAAGTTGGTGTGAGAGGTTAAGAAGTTCAGCTATTTTTTGTGTTGAGCCAGCACCCAGTTCTGCATAGTCCAGCTCATCATGGAAGCCTGCCGCCAAGGCATAATGGGCTGGTAGTCCCCAATTTAAAAAGAGTTCAACCGTCAATTCAGAGCTGTTGATCTCAAACCGATCTTTTTCCAAGGCCTTGCGCAGCAGATCGGAACGATTGTCCGTAAGAATATCGTCGGCCCTTATCCCCCCCGAGACCTCACATGCATCAAAGCCAAATTCGCTTAAAATATTCGCATACTCCTCTGGGAAAAGGCTAGCCAAAGCGAGTTGCCCCGTATGAGAAAGCAGAGCGCATATAAAAAGCTCTTCTGGGTCAAATTCTGTTCCTAAACCAGCGAGAGTTTTTGCAGCTATGGCCTGTAAAAGGGCTGTTGACCAGAATTTTTCATAATCAAATGTCCGGCATTTTCCTTGTTTGTTGTTTGCAAGAAGGGAAAAACCAAGAGCTAGGTTGACGACGGTTCTCATGCCAAGCTTGACAGTTGCTTTCTGGACAGTCGCAACCTGAATGCCGGTTGAGAGAAACGCTGCATTTGCGTATTTCAACAGTTCCGCAGACAAGGCCGGATCAGTTTGGATCACCCGTGCAATATCATTGAGCGAAGTTGCTTCGCTATGGCATAGGCGAATGACTTCCATAGTTGTACTTGATGGTGTGGGCAACTTATTTGTTTCATTGAGTTTATTAAAAACCTCTCTTCTCGTTGGCATCTGCGTTTCTCCTAGATTGTGATTACCAAATGAATTTCAATGCCGCCCCCCGTCAGAAATACCTGCGGTCTATCTTTCTTGTTCCTTTTTTAATTCTATCGTACACGATAATTATAAACAACCCTCTTTGGGGCAACAGGCACACAGTTGGCTGACCGTCGATTGTTTTTGGGGAGCGACTTGAAGAAAAGATGGTTCAGTAAAAAAACAGACTGAAACTCTAGTGTTCAGATGCCCATCTCTGCACGAAACACAGCATCACGCAGAATCTGCCCGACAGCAACCCTACCCCGCACGTCTCCAAGCAGACGCTGGTTGATTTCC